>JBKKBD010000192.1:0-18295 GCA_046714315.1 Specibacter sp. | reverse complement strand
CCGGTGGCGGCTGCCGCAACACTCTTCCAGTCCGGGTTCTTCAGTAGCTCACCGACGGAGGCGTAGCCGTCGATCTCGGTGAGGGTATCGCCGTCCTGGCGGACCGCGGCGGTGGTGGTGGTGCCGTTAGGGGTGCGGAGAGTGAGAAGTTTCATGAGTTGGTGCGTCCTTCGGTGTAGCTGCGGTTGAGGTTGAGGCGTTCGATGATGGGGTGGTCTCCGAACTGGAAGAGATCGAATTCGGTTTCGGCGTGGATTGACCAGGCGGCCCAGGACGGGACCACTATCAGATCGCCTTTTTCTAGGTTGTTTGTTTCACCGTTGATGACGATGGAGCCGCGGCCCTCGAAGACTTGGTACACGCTGGAGCCGACTTCCCGGATGGTGTCGGTGGAGGCGCCGGCACGTAGGCGGTGGAATTGGGCCCGGATTGTTGACATGACGGCGCCGCCGGTGGTCGGGTTCACGAAACGCACGGCCGCGTGTCCTTGGGAGACGGTGGCCGGGTGGCCTTCATCTTCGAGGAGGAGTTGTTCGGTCAGTGCCCGGTCGGTGTGTTCCCAACGGTAAGCGCCGATGGGGGAGGAGATCGTGTTTTGCAGACCCGAGAGGGGTCGCAGGCCCGGGTTGGCCCAAAGCCGTTCGGAGCGGGAGATGTCAGGGGTGGATTCATCCGTGACCCGCTCGGTGCCGAATTCAAAGAACGCGGTGTCGGTGTAGTGCACGAACGGGATATCCAGGCCATCGATCCAGGCCATGGGCTGATCGGTTTCGTTGTGGTGGCCGTGGAAGTTCCACCCCGGAGTTAGCAGGAAGTCACCGCGGGACATGCGCACGGGGTCTCCGTTAACAACAGTCCAAACACCTTCGCCCTCGACGACGAAGCGGAAGGCGTTTTGTGAGTGGCGATGCTCGGGCGCTGTTTCGTGTCCACCGAGGTACTGGATGGCAGCCCACAATGTTGGGGTGACGTAGGGCTTGCCGCCCAGACCCGGGTTCGCCAAAGCGATCGCGCGGCGTTCCCCGCCACGACCCACAGGCACCAGGTCACCGGAACGCTCAGCCAACGGCAATAGCGTGTTCCACCGCCAGACGTGCGGAACAGCCTTCGGGGTCGGAACCATCGGCATCAAATCAGCGATCTGCGTCCACAGGGGAATCAGGTTCTCGGACTCAAAGTCCTGATACAACACCTCCAACGCGGCCGCCTCTTCCGGCGTCGCCTCCGGCACTACCTGCCCGGCCGCAACTGACTCATGCGTGATGTTATCGGCATTCATGGCTTCGCTTTCTACTGTGTGGGGCTCGTGCTTGAGGCAGCGGCGAGGCGTTCGGCGATGTCGGTGCGGAGGTCTTTTTTGCTAATTTTCCCTACCTTGGTGGAGGGAAGTTCATCCAAGACAACAAGATATTCCGGGATCTTGAATGCGGCGACACCCGTCTCGCGGAGCAGCTCCTGAATTTGTTCCAGGGTTACCGTGTGTCCGGGCTTGACGGTGATGTAGAGGCAGAGCCGTTCGCCCAAGACCGGGTCCGGCATCGCCACTGCGGCAGCCATGGTCACGTCGTCAAGGCGGTACACGAGGCTTTCGATTTCCTCGGCCGAGATCTTCTCCCCGCCTCGGTTAATCATGTCTTTGTCCCGGCCCTGGACGATGAGGTTGCCGTCCGGGCGTCGTTCGACGATGTCCCCGCTGGCGTACCACCCATCCGCGGTGAAGGCCCGAGAGTTGGCGTCGGGGGCGCGGTAGTATCCACGTGGCGTGTAAGGGCCGCGAGTGAGGATGGATCCAGCTGTCCCGTCCGGAAGGTCGTTGCCTGCTTCATCGACGATTCGAATCTCGTCAGCGTCGGAGACGGGGCGGCCTTGGGTCTTGCAGATGACTTCATCGGAGTCGTCGAGCCTGGTCGTGTTGATCAAACCTTCAGCCATTCCAAAGACCTGCTGCAAGGTTGCGCCCAGAACAGGTTTGACCTTTTGAGCGATTTCATCCGGCAAGCGGGAGCCGCCTACCTGGAGTATCTGCAGGCTTGCAATCTGATCAGTTCCTGTTTCCTGTTGGTACTCGATCCACCGCTGGGCTACGGCCGGGACCGCCGTCGACAGGGTCACCTGTTCTGCTGCAATGGTCGCAAAGGCTTTGCGGGGTTCGGGGCTGGGCAGCATGACAACCCTGCCGCCCGCGAACAAGACGCCGAGAATGCCTGGACAGGCCAACGGGAAATTATGGCTGGCCGGCAGGGTGCCCAAATAGACGGTTTCCTGCGTAACGTCAGTGGGCACCGAGGTGACCTTGATGTTGTACGCATAGTCATTGTGCGTACGGGTAATGAGTTTAGGCAATCCGGTTGTTCCGCCTGAGAGCAAGAACAAAGCTGGTGAATCGGGGCCAGGCGCAGCAGCGTCCAGTCTGGCGCGGGCGCCCGCGGCGTCGCTTCCCGGAGCGAGGAGGTGTTCTAGGGAGGTGTTTCCCGGGTTTGACGTACCGGAAACGAGGACCATTTCTAGGGAGGGGATTGATTCGGCCAGTTCTTCAGCCAGCCCCTGATGATCAAATCCCTTCAGGACATCAGGTACGGCGATGGCCCTGGATTCCGAGAGCTCACTCAGGAAGGAAAGTTCGTACTTTCGATGCGCAGGAAGTGCCATCACGGGAATGATTCCGGCACGGAAACAAGCCAGTGTCAGTACAGTGAACTGCCAGCCGTTGGGCAGCTGGAGCATAATGCGGTCGTCGGCCTTCAAACCCAACTGAAAAAGCCGTTCGGCCGCGGCATCCATGCGGTCCGCTACCTCAGCGTAGCTAAGGCGCACCTCACCATCGACGATGGCAATCTTCTCTGGGAGCCGATCAGCGGTCTCCAGAACGTAGGCGCCCAGTGGGCGGTCTTCCCAGTAGCCTTTTACACGAAACTCCGCAGCAAGTTCTGCTGGCCAGGGTGTGGTGCCTTCTTTGGTATGGCTGGTCATTCCGTGTCCTCCTTGACATCGATTACAACTGCATCAAGCGCCACGAGCCCGTCGTGGGTTAAACGTAAGGGATTGATTTCAATTTCAGCGATGCTCTCGTTAGCGCACAGGGCGTCTCCGAGTGTGGCCAGGATGCTTGATAAAGCGCTTGTCTCCAAAGTTGGGCCCGAACGGAAGCCGTACAGCAATTCGCGGGCCTGGAGTTCAGCAGGCATGCTCTCGGCTGAGCGGATGGACAGCGGTGCTGAGCGGATGGAGATGTCGGCAAAGACTTCTGCTGCAGTACCACCTAGGCCCAGAACAATAATGGGTCCAAAGACGGGGTCCCGGCGTGCTCCGACAACTAGATCCACGCCGGGAGCTGCCATCGCTTCAACAAGAAATTCTCGTGCGCCTGCGGCTTCGATTCCGTCCAGGGCATGGTCCATGTCGGTCGGTGTTTTGATCCCGAGGTGGACACCACCGATCTCGGTCTTATGCAGGACTGCGGCATCGAGGAGTTTGACAGCGACGGGCCCACCGAGCTCGGTCAGGGCATCATGGGCTGCGGCTCGGGTGGTGCAGCGGCGGCGTGTCGGTGTGATGATACCGAGAGCATCGAGGAGTTCCTTGGCACGATTTTCATCCCAGGGTCCAGTGATGTTTGGCCAGCTAAATGAAGCCGATGGAGCTTGCCTACGCTGAAACTGTCCCCTTGCGTCGTCGACAATTGCGGTGATGCCGTAGGCCAGCGATGTTGGTCCGCTGATCAGTGGCAGTTCGTGCGTGCGGGCTGACTTCCGGGCTTGCTCCATGTCGCCGTCGGGCCCGTCAACACCGATCAATATAGGCGTTGACGTCGACGCGCCTGACTGGGCAACAGAGAGCGGAAGATCCGCAACGGGTTCCGTTATTCCATAGACGGCCACGACGTCGACGGCGGGGTCAGCAGCAACCGCGGCGATAATCTTCTCGTATCCTGGCCCTGGCCTGCCGGTATCGACGGGGTTAGCTTGGAACGTCAGCGGTGGCAAAAGAGTTCCGATGGTGTCCTGGCTGCTTTGGGATAGTCGGGGCACCTCCACCCCCGCGCTATGGAGAGCATCGGCGATGAGCAGACCGGGGCCAGCCTGACCGGTGATCAATCCGACACCGGGATTTGCCGAAGGTTCAAGGCGACGCCCAGCCAATGCGGTGACGGCGGCAATCAGCTGATTCTCATCGTCGACGATCACCGCACCCGCCTGTTTGAGAACTGCCCGGGTGGTTCGCCACGATGTGGCCAAGGCCCCGGTGTGAGATTGGGCGAACTCGGAGATGTCATTTCGGCCCACCACCAGTGCCACAACAGGTTTGACGCTGCTGAGCCGAGATACTGCGTCGAGGAGGGCCGGACCGTCGGCAACGGTTTCCAAATGGAGTGCCACGGCTTTTGTCTGTTCATCGGAGATCAGGAAATCCAGAACATCAGGTGCCGTTATATCGGTTCCTGCACCAATGCCAATGCCGAGGCTCACGCCGACGCCGGAGCGCTGCAGAGCAAAAGAGAGGACATGATTGACGCCGCCGCTAGCTGCCACTACCGCGACTGAGCCCGGTTCCAACTCGGCTACGCCGGGCACAAAGCTGGCACGGAGGTTACGGTGGGGGACAAAGAAGCCAGAAGTGTTGGGGCCCAGTAGCCGGATTCCGGTTTCCCGGGCCGCGAGTTCCACCTCGCGCCCATATCCGACGCCGGGACCGCCGGCTTCGGCGAATCCTCCGGCGCAGACCAGGGCCGCTTTTGCACCGCTGGCTGCACTGTCGCGCAGAGCTTGGGCCGTGGCCGCGGCAGGAATACACAAAATGGCCAAGTCCGGTCCGCCATTAATGGTGGCGGCGGCGTCGGCAATGTTGGTGTGCATGCCGTCTTCGCCGCGGCCGTTAACCAGCGCCACGGGAGCCGTGTAGTTGGCGAGCGATTGCGCCATAACGGCGCCTAGCTTTTCCGGATTGGCGGAGGCGCCAACGACGATGATGCCGCGGGGAGCAAAGAGTGGCGTCAGGCTATGCATTGTTGGCCTGCTTGGCTGAGGTTGGCCCCGTGGTCGTGGCGGTGGCATCGGCACGCCCAGCAAGGACCAGAGTGAGGGCTGAGATGGGCCCGCGGTCATCGACGATGACCGTTGTCAGACCTCGTCCCAGTCGGGCCTCTTCGGATAGCAGTGTTCGGGTGATTGGGCTGCCGCCCTGAATGACCACGACGGCCGCGCGAGCTGGCAGTTGCGCGAAGATAGCGGCTAGGCCCGCTTCGCTATCAGGTGCTGTGAGTAGCAACCCGGTGTTGCTGTCGACGTCCGAGGTGTTCGAGACCAAGGTTATCTGGCCGCCTCTGCCTGTCAGGACCGGGTGGCCGTCGATCGTGTCGAGTGACAGGACGCGGTCTTCGAAACGGATAGGTCCAGCAGTGAGGGGTGTCTCGAGAGGGACATGTCCGTTCTTGGCGAACCAGTCGGCCTCAACTGTCTCCACGAGATTGGCATCGCGTTGACGGATCTTGTCGATGTCGATGCTGCGGGAGAAGAAATGGAAGGTGAACTGGGTCGGCTCGAAAGCGTCGTAGTACCGGGCAAAGTGTTCCCACCAGCTCAGGCCGCCGCGGGCCTGATTTTGGATCTTGGCGACCTGTGGCTGCCGTTCGGCTTCGTAGTTGGTAAATGCCGTTTCGAGGTCGTCCTGGTGTGCGGCAATTTCCTGAGCCAAGATAATGGCGTCTTCCATTGCCATCTTGGTTCCGGAACCGACTGAGAAATGTGCCGTGTGTACTGCGTCACCGAGCAGGACGACGTTGTCCTTGTGCCAAGACTGGGCTTTATGAGTGCGGAAATTGGCCCAGCGCGAGCTATTGGCCACCAAGGGTTCCCCTGCGATGTCTGCAGCGAACAGTTTTTCCAGAAAATGCTGAGTCTTGAGGTCAGAAGTTCCCGGAGGCTGGCTGACGTCAAATTCGTCCAGTCCGGCCTTTCTCCAGGTTTCCTCGTCGGTCTCAACGATGAATGTGCTGAGTTCGTCACTGATCGGGTAGCCATGGACAGCAAAGTTCCCGAACTCGCTTTGACGGTGAACGAAGGTGAGGCCATCAAACTTATAGCTCGTGCCAAACCAGATGAACTTCGCTGTTGCTGTCTCGACGGAGTGGCCAAGGCTGTCGCCGAGCTGCTGACGGGTTATAGAGTTTCCTCCATCGGCACCCACGATGACATCGAAATCGGCGAGCTGGGACAACTCAGGAACAAATTGGCCAAAGCGCATGTCGACACCAACATCGGCTGCCCGTTCCTGCATCAACTTCAGCAACGTCTTGCGATAGATGGCCGCCATGCCATTTCCAGTAAACGACCGCTGCTCGCCCTTGAGCCACACTTCAATGTCGTTCCAATGGGTCCCGAAATCCCGAAGTCCGTTGAGGACAACCGGGTCAGCGTCATTGATGCGCCGCAGTGTTTCATCGGAGAAGACAACCCCGAAACCGAACGCGTCAGTTGCTTGGTTGCGTTCGAAGAGAACCATTTCTGCCTCGGGCAGGGTCTGCTTGAGCAACGTTGAAAAGAACAGTCCGCCGGGACCGCCGCCAATACAGGCTACGCGAAGTGCCATCGATGCCACCTTCTAAAATTTGGGAAATGTGTGAGCTACGGCTCACTCCCAAGTATGTAACTTAACCACGCAGGGCGTCAAGTATTTGTTACATAAAGTCCAATCTGACCATTCAGGCATGGTAAAAATGGCTTATTCGTGGCTAGCAAACAAGCACTTCAGCCACGAATACTCACCTCGGACGCTAGGGCCGAGTCAAGCGGCTGACCGATGATGGCCGACACGAAGTCTGTGGCGGCTGGCCCTAGTTGCTGGTGAATGGAATCGAAGAGGCGGTAGGCTGCGCCGCTTGGCCAGTTGTCGGGCTGCAGTTCTTGCGGGAGCTGAGGGTCTCGGAATGGGAATCGACGAAACGCGCCAATAATCTGCATACGTTCCAGCAGTGCCGTACGCCCGTCCTTATCGGCGCCATGGGCACTGTCATCTAGCGGCGTGAAGTTGTTGATGAATTCCTGGTAGTCGACTCCAAGTTGTGCGAGATCCCAACAGCGCGTGGCTAGGTCTTGGTCGTGCTGAGGGCTGCCGCTACCGCACCACAGTACGTCGATCTTGGCTGAGGGATACTCTGCTGCAAGCTCACCCGCCTCGGCAAAGTGGTCATGTGGGCTCAGCCAAGTGGACGGCGAAAGTTGGCCGAATCCATGCCATGCCAGTCGCTTCCTTAGCTGCTCGCGAACCGCGCGCTCGGACTCTGGAACCTGGTAGATCACCATCGTCCATCGCCCCTTCCAGGTCTCACTCCTGTGATGGAAGATGCGCTCTCGCCCTTCATTGAGCACGTCCAACATGTGGGGTGTGAGGGAGTAGATTGTCTCGCGCCCGATCTTGCTGGTGGTAAACCAACCATCCTTGCGGAGGCGGGAAAGGTTGACGCGTACCGTTGCCGGCTCAACGTCAAACACGGCCAGCAGTTCGGTGATGTCGGCCAATTTGATGCCGTTTTCGGCATAGCGAAGATAGTCCCCGAAGAGATCCAAGATCAAGGCCCTAGGTTTCCACTGCAAGTGATTCCTCCAAAGTTCCGATGAGCGTCATTCAAAATATTCGTGCAACAACTCTGTTGACGGGCAACGAAATTATGTTACATTGTGTGTGGGTTGGATCACAGCCCCCATCGTCAGTACTGACGCACTTACTTGATCTCTGGCTCACCCACAAAGTCGTGTATACCACCTGGAGTCCCCGAAATGGCTATTAAGTCACCCATATTGCCACACGTTCTGCCCCGCAAGTCAGCGGCGTTTGTTATCTTCCTTTGTTTTCTAGCCATCGTTTTCGATGGCTATGACCTCGTCGTCTACGGTGCGATCGTTCCCAAACTATTGGCCTATGAGCCGTGGGAGTTGACGCCTGTACAAACTGGGGCCATCGGTAGTTACGCTCTTGCTGGGATGTTTATAGGAGCCATCCTTATTGGATATCTGACTGACGTCGTTGGGCGTCGGAAGGTCATGATGGCATCGATCACGGCATTTTCAATCTTAATGCTGCTCACCGCCTGGGCGCCTACTCCTGAACTCTTCGGCTTGTTCCGTTTCCTGGCCGGTTTGGGACTCGGTGGGGTTATCCCGACGGCAATTGCCTTGACTGTCGAATTCTCCAAGTCGGCCCGACGCAACTTCAACAATGCACTGATGTTTTCCGGCTATGCCGTCGGCGGCATCATTGCAGCCCTGCTCGCGCTGGCATTCATGTCCTCCCTCGGGTTTAGAGGCATGTTGGCCTTGGGCGGGGTTCCGCTCGTTGCCGTGGTCCCACTATTGTTCAAATTTCTCCCAGAATCTCCGGCCTTCTTGGCCGCCAAAGGAAGGCGTTCAGAGGCAGAGCAGATCATCGCCACCTACGGGCTGGAATCGCTTCCACCAGTACGGGTCGCAGGTGATGTGCCCGCAACTGGGCGATTCCGGACTCTTCTGACCGGGCGCCTCCTCGCGGCAACCGTTCTCTTTTGCGTTGCTGGTGTCAGTGGCCAAATCCTGGTTTATGGTCTGAATACGTGGTTGCCACAACTGATGGTTATTGCCGAGTATTCACTGGCGTCGTCACTGACGTTCTTGCTAACCGTCAATATCGGCGCCGTCGTCGGTGTCTTAGTGTCCTCACGGCTTGCCGACAAGTTCGGCCCACGTCCAGTCACCACCGTGGCCTTCGCCAGCTCGGGCATCGCGCTGGTGCTCATGGGAACGGGCTTCTTTCCCCTTCCCGCAATGTACTTGCTCGTTGCAATCGTTGGATTCGGTTCCGTGGGAGCTCAGATCCTTGTGAATGGCTTCGTAGCGACTTACTTTTCCAATGAAACGCGGGCCACAGCACTTGGGATCACACTTGGCATCGGGCGAATCGGCGCCGTTCTGGCTATTTCCGGTGGGGGTGTTCTCGTTGCTGCATCGTTAGGCAACTTCATCAACTTCTCGGTTTGGGCTATAGCTGCCGTGGTGGGCATGATCGCCATACTGTCCGTTCCGCGATTCCAAGCAAAGTCAACGACGGAATCGAGCCACATCGATGGCCCTGGACGTCGAACCGAAAGTGGTTCAGAGCTGACCGCGCACTAAGGCAGACCAATCTGGCACGTTTGTTAAATTTTCCCCCGTCTCGCCAAGGGGCGACAGTAAACCAACCATGACAACTGTTATCAAGAACTTCCCAACCATCTCGTTGTATATCTCAAGGAGCACACCATGCAGACTCAATTGATTATCGACAATAAGGAACGGGCAGCTTCAAGCGGCAAGACTTTTGAGCGTCGCCATCCGCTCACAGACGAGCTGGTCTCCGAGGGTGCCGCCGGCACCGTGGAAGACGCTCTCGCCGCCGTGGAATCAGCCTCAGTAGCATTCGCCACCTGGTCCAAGACGGGCCCATCGGAGCGCAGGAACATCCTGCTCAAAGCTGCGGACATTCTTGAAAGCCGCACCGGTGAATTTGTTGAGGCAATGACCAATGAGGTTGGTGCCGCACCGCTGTGGGCTGGTTTCAACGCCTACCTCTCCATCAGCTTGTTCCGCGAAGCAGCCGGACTCGCCACCCAGATTCAGGGCGAAACCATTCCGACCGACAAGCCGGGAACCATCTCCATGACTGTCAGGCAGCCAGCAGGTGTTGTGTTGAGCATGGCTCCCTGGAATGGTGCTGGCGTCCTGGCCGCTCGTGCCATCGCATACCCCATCGTTTGCGGAAACACTGTTGTTTTCCGGGCCTCGGAGACAAGTCCACGTTCCCACTCCATCATCGCTGAAGCCCTTCACGAGGCGGGCTTGCCCGCGGGTGTCCTGAATTTTCTCACCAATGCACCGGAAGATGCTGATCCCGTTGTTGATGCGATTATTTCTCACCCTGCGGTGCGTCGTATCAACTTCACGGGCTCCACCAAAGTTGGGCGCATCATCGCGCAAAAGGCGGCTCGTGAACTGAAGCCGGTCCTGCTGGAACTGGGCGGGAAATCACCGTTTGTTGTTCTGGATGACGCAGACATTGACGGTGCGGTGAACGCTGCCGTGTTTGGGTCCTTCATTTATCAGGGCCAGGTCTGCATGTCGACGGAGCGCTTTGTCGTTGACGAGTCCGTTGCTGATGAGTTCGTGGCGAAGTTTGCCGAGCGTGCCAGCGAGCTGAAGTCGGGAGACCCGAAGGACGATGCGAGCTGCATCGTGGGTCCAATGATCACTCCGACTTCCGGTCCACGTATTAACGCGCTCATTGACGACGCCGTTGAGAAGGGTGCGAAGGTGGTCGTGGGCGGACACGCTAACGGAGCTGCGATGGCGGCCACCATTGTGGACCACGTCAGCCAAGGCATGAAAATCTACGATGAAGAAACGTTTGGTCCCATCACCACAGTTGTCCGGGTTTCAGGAGTTGATGAGGCGATCCGCGTTGCTAACGACACGCAGTACGGTCTCGTGGCTGCTGTCTTTGGCCGCGACACCCACCGGGCCCTGCAGGCGGCGCTGCAAATCAATGCCGGGATTTGCCATGTCAATGGAGCCACTGTCCAGAACGAAGCCCAGGCGCCCTATGGTGGCACCAAAAACAGTGGCTACGGTCGATTCGATGGACGGGCAGTGATCAACGAATTCACCGAACTGAAATGGGTCACCATTGAACCTTCCGACCAGCAATACCCCTTCTAAAGCCAACTTCATCAGGAAAAACTGATTTTCAAGGAGATTTGGGATGCAAATAACCGCCGCTGTGGCACGTGGAATCAAACAGCCCTTCACTGTGGAAACCCTGGAGTTGGATGAGCTGCGTCCCAACGAGGTACGTATAAGACTGGTCGCCACGGGTATCTGCCACACAGATGCCATAGTCCGCGATGGCGTATACCCAACTCCGTTACCAGCTGTCCTGGGGCATGAAGGTGCCGGGATCGTCGAAGAAACGGGATCAGCCGTAACCACTGTGGATATCGGTGACAAGGTCATCTTGGCGGCCGCCTACTGCGGAAAATGCGGACAATGCCGGCAAGGGCAAATGGTCTATTGTGAGAATCTTTTTGCGGTCGACTTCGGTGGCCGTAGAAGCGATGGGACAACGTCACTTTCGTCCGACGGGGAGGTCATCTCTTCCCATTTCTTTGGACAGTCCTCCTTTGGGACATTTGCTAACGTAGTCGAAGAATGTCTCGTCAAAGTCGATCAGGATGTACCGCTGGAGTTGGTTGCGCCTTTGGGTTGTGGGCTCCAGACGGGTGCTGGCACGGTGCTCAATGAACTTCGGCCAGCTTTGGGTAGCACGATTGTTGTGCTCGGGATGGGAGCTGTTGGTTCAGGAGCAATCATGGCTGCTCAGGTCGCCGGATGCAGCCGAATTATCGCCGTGGACATTCACGAATCACGGTTGCAACTTTCGCGGGAGTTGGGGGCCACCGATATCGTGAATTCGAAGGAAGGGTCGTTCGCCGAGCAGATCATGACCCTGACCGGCGGGAAAGGGGCGGACTATATTGTCGATACGACGGCGCTGCCCGCCTTACTCCAACAAGCGGCAGGTGCTTTGGCGATTCGTGGCACTCTTGCCCTGGTTGGGGCAGCGGCTCCCGGTACCGAAGTTCAATTCGAGATCGGAGCCTCGCTGGTCAAGGGCTGGACGTTCAAGACCGTTATCCAGGGCAGCTCAGTGCCCCAGGTCTTCATTCCCCGACTAGTGCGGCTTTGGAAGGACGGAAAGTTCCCGATTGAGAAGCTGATTCAGCATTATTCGCTTGAAGACATCAACCAAGGTTTCGCAGAGTCAGCATCAGGAGCCGTCATCAAGCCAATTATTGTGTTCTAGACGCCATCAACGGACCATCCGAAGAGGTCTCGACATGGCCCATTACCTGTTGGTGCGTGGACGATTCTGACCGCGGGTTATCGCAACGAAGGAGGTGTTGGTGTTAGGGAAACCTGCCACCAACACCTCCTTCGTTTTGTCCGGTGCTGAACGATGTCCAACGCAAGCAGTGGCGACGAGCTTCCACTCGTTGTGCAAGCCCGTCATCAGATCGAGTCACTGGCCGGTAGTTTGCAGATCTGAGAATTTAGACGCCGGCCACGGCACTTTGCGTCAGCAGCTCACTGGTCCGCACAATTGAGGCACGCCGACGATTGTCGTCCGGGGTCCCAGCGACGACAAGCTGGACGTTTGGTGTTGAGACCCAGGCGTGGCACAGCGTGACTATTGTCAATAAGAGCTCTTCGGCCTCGCACCGGGTCATTGAGGGTAGTGCCAGCTGAATTTCGGCCACTTTTTCCGATGCGCGGAGGGTTCGCTCCTCAGCGCCGATAGGGTAACCCCATTCAAGGCCTTCCCAGAAGGTGAGTCGAGACAGGCCGGGATTGCTTGTAGAGAAATCAAAGTAGCGCCCAGCGAAGTCTCCGATGGCCTCAGGGCCGCTGCCGACGACAGGCAGGTCATCTAGTGCTGTTGACAGCTGTCGAGTGAGGGCCGACTCAAAGAGCTTGGCCTTGTTACCGAAGTAAAAGTAGATTCGTTCGCGATTGCAGCCAGAATTTTTTGAGATTTCTTGAATCCGGGCCCCGGAGAAACCTCTTTCGGAAAACTCTGTAATCGCCGCGTCAAGGAGCTTCGCCTTGGTCGCCTCCGTGTCCCATGCCATGGCTCCACCATATCTCCAAACGTTCGTTTGGAACTAATGAGACTTACTCATGTAAGGTTATCTCCAACAGAACGTTTGGAGATTGTATGGAGCACGAGGGTAAGGCGCTGGCAGCGGATGAACTGGGCGTACAGGATCGGCAACAAGTAGGTTTGGCATCCGTCCACGTCAGGGTTGCAATCACTTGGCTGGCGATCTTTCCACTAGCTGCCATCGGAATGACAACGCTTGCGGCGGTCGCACCAAACTGGCCTCCTGTGTTGCGTGCCTTGGCATTGACTCTGATTGTGGTGCCTATCTCTGTGTACTTTGTTGTACCCGCCCTCTTGCTGCTGCGTGCGCGCTTGCGCTTGTCCGTGGCTCGCGCCCAGGAGCTCCGGAGAGACAGTCGCATTCAATCCGTTAGTAAACCGCGCCGAGGCGGACAATTGTCCCGGCCATCAAAATAGGGAGAATTCAATGAAGGTAACGGCCGCTGTTGCGCGAGAGAACGCAGCACCATTTACGATCGAAGAGCTTGAACTTGACGCGCTGAGGCCCAATGAAGTTCGGGTTCGACTGGTTGCAACTGGGATCTGCCATACGGATGTACTGGTCCGTGATGGTGTCTACCCGACACCGCTTCCTGCCGTTCTGGGGCATGAAGGGGCAGGTGTTGTCGAAGAAGTCGGTACCTCAGTGGTTTCGGTGGTGCCAGGGGATCACGTGGTGCTGGCCGCAGCATACTGTGGTTATTGCAAGAGCTGTCGCAGCGGGCACATGGCATATTGTGAAAACTTGATGGCAGCCGACTTTGCAGGGCGGCGAGCTGACGGTGGAACGTCGCTTAGCAACGAGGGGGAGGTCATCTCCTCCCACTTCTTTGGTCAGTCGTCCTTTGCAACCTACGCGAACGTCGTTGAGGAATCTGTTGTCCGTGTCGCCAAAGATGTGCCGCTCGAGCACCTAGGCCCGTTGGGTTGCGGCATCAATACTGGAGCCGGCACGGTCCTGAACGAGCTCAAGCCAGAAATAGGTTCCTCGCTGGTCGTGTTTGGTGCCGGCGCCGTCGGTTGCTCATCCATCATGGCGGCTAAAATTGCTGACTGTTCAATTATTGTTGCAGTTGATATCCACGACTCTCGCTTGGAACTCGCGCTCGAGCTGGGTGCAACCCACGTCATCAATTCCAAAACGGACGACGTCGCTGCAAGACTCCGTGAGATCACGGACAACGCTGGCGTCAATTATGTGGTGGATACCACCGGGTTGCCCTCGCTCCTTCGCCAGGCAGCCGATGCCTTGGGTGTTCGAGGAACCCTCGCCCTGGTCGGCGCAGCCAAGCCCGGCACCGAAGTCGCTTTCGAAATTGGGGCATCGCTTGTCAAAGGATGGACATTCAAGACAGTGGTCCAAGGCAGCTCGGTACCGCAGGTCTTCATTCCTCGGCTGATCCAGCTATGGCGAGAGGGACGATTCCCCTTCGAGAAGCTGATTAGCGACTACAAACTTGAGGACATTAACCAGGGGTTCGAAGACTCCAAGAGTGGCAAGACGATCAAGCCGGTCATAGTATTCTGACGCCGTTCTGGATGGTGGGCTGCAGTGTGGCCCGCCATCCTGTTTGGGTAGGTATTCCCACACAATTCGGCGCGTAGCAGTCGAGGAGCAGTACTATTGGCCTGCTCCCATCGCCTGATCGGCGAAGCGATTGCCTTGCGCCATGTCGAAATTGTTTTTCTGGCACCAATTGAGAGAGTTCCCCGGCAGAAGAGGGGGAGTTGCTCCCAAGCGGCCTTGTCTGTCGGTGTATAACGGCTGGTCAGGGCTATGTTGTGGCCCGGGCCGGACTCGAACCGGCGCCAATAGAATGCCGGGTCAGATTGGGTGCCTTGTAAGAGTCAAAACTTTTCCTGTCGGACTGGCCCGGACTGCGTCGTACTTCCGCGGTGGCTCTCTGCTTCCCTTTGTTTCCGGGCCCTGAGGTCTGGGTCTACCCCCCACCACTCGCAGGCCGTGGCTACCCCTACATCCAGAGCAGTGCCGCCGACCTACGCAACTTGACAGGCATTTGCGACGGCGTCGAGTTCTACGCGACGCTGATCCAGAGTCTGGGTGAGGTCAAAGTTGGGACCGCAAGACAGTGCCTCGATATCCAGCGGCCCTATCATGGCGAAGGTGTGGCGGCGTAGACTTCGAAGACAAATGTGCCGGTGGAATGCAGGTGATTTTGGTGCGCGTTGAAATGAGCGACAAATGGGTGCGTGCCCAGGTGGGCGGTATGACGGTGGTGGACACGCGGGAGCCGATGCTTTTTTGGGAGCAGAAGTTTCCCGTTCCGGGCTACGCTTTTGCCCAGGAGGATGTCCGCATGGACCTGCTGGTGCCAGTGCCTCAGGGGCCGGACCATACAGCGTTCTTTTTCCGGCCCAAGGGCCCCGTCAAGCAGTGGTTTGACCTGCACGTCGACGGCCGGGTCTTCGCCGGTGCCGCCTGGATTCGCGATGAACCCGAAGTCGCTGATCGGATCGTGTTTACCTGGCATCCGGGCGTCATGGAGAAGTGGCTGGAGGAAGATCAGGAAGTCCAAAGCCATCCACGTGACCCACATAAGCGGGTCGAGGCACTGCCCAGCTCACGGCATGTCAGCATTGCGCTTGACGGCGTGCAACTCGCCACCACCACTAACCCTGTGCTGCTATTTGAAACGTACCTGCCCACCCGCTTTTACATACCGCGGGCCGACGTCGACTTCTCCGAACTCAGCGAGAGCACCAACCGAACCCACTGCCCCTACAAAGGCCAGGCCGAGGAATACTGGAACGCTCCGGGAATGCCCGACGTTGCGTGGTCGTACTCGCATCCGTATCCCGCCGTGGGCGCCATCAAGGGTCGGGTTGCGTTTTACAACGAACTAGTTGATATCACGGTGGACGGTACCGCATTGCTAAGGCCCAAATCGGTCTTCTCCAAGGAAGAAAACCGGCTCAGCAGCTTGTAGCTGCGCAACGGGATGATCTGGCAGAGGTGTCCAGGATCTGGGACGCTAGTTTCCTTTGTGAGGGCAGCAACGAGTCCACGTGGGCGGGTGCTGGTGAACTCAACGGCCACCCCAAGAGTGATGAAAGAACAGTGTCAGTCTTCTTGGGCGCAGAACACCTGCGGTGGTACTCGTTTGGTACCAAGGGAGTGCGGCTATGAATTTGCGTCTGCCCGAAGACTTTGATCGAAGGCTGGAAATATTGGCTGCCGTGGACCGTACGTCGAAGTCGGCGTCTCCATTACACGGTGCCGAATCTCAAAGAGTGGCTATGAACATCGCAGTTCTCGGAACCGGCATGGTCGGCCGAACAATCGCAGCAGGCCTGGCTGGGCTCGGCCACACCGTATCGATCGGCACCCGCGACCCGAAGACCACCTTGGCGCGCACCGAGAGCGACCCTATGGGCAACTTGTCCTTTGCCGCCTGGGCCGCAGGCAACCGCGACATTGCGGTGGCGGACTTCGCTGGCGCCGCAGCCGGCGCCGGGCTCATCGTGAACGCCACCAGCGGTAGTGTATCCCTCGACGCCCTTTCCCTGGCTGGGGCAGAGAACTTGGATGGCAAGGTCATCTTGGATGTCGCCACCCCCTCGATTTCAGCCATGGTGTGCCTCCGACTCTTTCTGTCAAGGACACGGACTCCCTCGGTGAGCAGATCCAGCGCACCTTTCCCGGGGCCCGTGTGGTGAAATCCTTGAACACTCTCAACGCGGGGCTCATGACGAACCCGGGCCTGCTCGCGGACCCCGGAACGGTTTTCGTATCCGGAAACGACGCCGACGCCAAGTCCATGGTCACCGGGCTCCTGAATGATTTTGGCCACCAGGATGTGATCGATCTTGGCGACATCACCACAGCCCGCGGTGCGGAAATGCTCATGCCCGTCTGGCTCCGCCTTTGGGGAGCCCTTGGCACGCCCAACTTCAACTTCAAGATCGTTCGTTGATCCCTATCGTTGAAGTGGCTACCAAATTTCAGGTTATTCGGGTTCGACAGCAGCTCCCGGCCAACGGAGGGTTAGTTGACGGCGGCGGAAGCGGCTTTGAGCCAGTTGCTGGCCAGGTCGTAGTCTGTGGCCTTCTCGGCCACGATCGAGTTGACGCTCATTTTCTCGGTGTGGCTGGAGTCGAATTCTACGGTGTGGCGATTGCCGACTCCTTGGAGGATGAGTGCGGCGTCGCCGATGAGTTCGCTGGCGCTCATGCGGTGGCCAGGCTGCGTTCGCGGATGACGACGTTCATGGCGGCAAGCTCGTGCGGTGTTTCAGACCGGGTGAGTTGCTTCATGGGTTCGCTGACGCTCCGGTAGGTCTCGGCCAGCATCCATGCTTCTTTGAGGGGTTGGATGCGTCTGGTCCAAGTCGGAGTTGGTTGGTCGAGGCGTTGTGCGGTGCAGCTAGTACGGCCATGGTTTTGCCGAGTTCTGCGCGCTCATGGCCCGATTCGAGGTCAATGAGGAATTTCCGTGAGACGCCGTCCGCATCGGCCAACGCCTGTTATGTCCATCCTTGTTCCATCCGCTGGTGGCGGGTCAACGCTCGGGCCGCGGAGGGTGTGTCGGTGTTGGCTGTTGACAGCGTCAACACTTTTCTTGTCGGATTGGGCCGTACTGGGCTGTACGTTCGCGTTAGTTCGGCACCTTCTTTTGTTTGCAAGGGTAAAAGCCTGGTTCGAATCCCACCTTGGGCACGCTTGTGATGTCTCGGGACAGCGTTTTCACTATGTCTCGGGACAGCGTTTTCACTTGATGTGGGGACAAAATAGTGAACTGTCCCTGGGTTGATGCCGCGATCTTATGAGACCGCGGCATTAAACCAGGGTCGGTTCAGTCATTGTGTTGGCCGTACTGGAAGCCAGGGCAGTCCCCACTGGACTAAGTTGGGCATGTATGTAGGGTCTGGTGTATGGACTATTCAAAATCGTCGACGGGTTCTTCCGTGTCTGCAGTTGATTATGTGGGTGCACCTGGGCCCGACGATGCTCGAAAGCCGCAGAAGGTCTCCGCGCTAAAGGGACAGGCTTGGAAATATGTGATTAGGCGCGCGATCGCAAAATTTAGCGCGGATGGTTGTACTGACATGGCTGCATCGCTAACCTACTTCGGCGTCATGGCCTTATTTCCGGCGCTTCTAGCGCTGGTTTCAATCCTGGGTTTGGTGGGGCAGGCGGAACAAACCAGCGCAGCATTGCTGGATTTGATTGGCCAGCTCACGGACGATTCACTCGTGGGTACTTTGAGAGAACCTGTAGAACAGTTAGCCAGCTCGCGGGCTGCCGGGTGGGCCTTCACTCTCGGGTTGCTCACGGCATTATGGTCAGCTTCTGCGTACGTCGGAGGGTTTAGTCGTGCGATGAATATGATCTACGGCACGGACGAGGGACGCTCGATTTGGAAACTTCGTCCCACACTGTTGCTCGTAACACTTGCATCCGTTGTGCTTGTTGCCTTCATTGCACTGTTACTGGTAATTTCTGGACCGATTGCCCGAGTGATTGGAGATGCGATCGGGTTAGGCTCTGAAGCAGTGTCCGTCTGGGAAATCGCCAAATGGCCGGTTGTTGGCGTCCTAGCCATTGCCTTGATCGC
>JBKKBD010000191.1:0-6517 GCA_046714315.1 Specibacter sp. | reverse complement strand
GGGCCTGCCGGCTGACTTGTACATCCTCACGGTGTAGGCACTGTCGTGACATTTCCCATCCCGGAATGAGGCCACGATAGGCGACTGTGCGCCGCTGGCGCTAGTCCACCAATGAGTGTCCGTTCGTTCGCATATATTTGCGGCGGGACCCAAGTGGCTTGGAGTCGATGTGCACCATGATGACCCGCATCCTTAGATCCTCTCGGAGGGTTACTCCAGAAGAGAGACAGCCCGGGCGATGACCAAGGCCAAGAGGATGAAACCGCAGGCTGCTTCCAGACCCATGAGTGCTTTTGCTCGTGCGGATAGAGGCATGGTGTCTGTGGGGCTGAACGCCATTGAATTGGATGCGGAGAAGTACAGGTAGTCGATAAAGGACGCTACCCATCCTGTTCTCTGTGATGAGCGGGCGGCGACTTCCTCGATAGCGTCGTGGTCCTCGTCTTGAGGAAAACGGAAGTCAGCCGGTGGGAGATTCTTCCGTTCGGTGTGGCGCCGGCTGACGGGGCCGCCTCTGTCCAACTCCCAAAAGACCAGTGCGAAGGCGATGATGTTCGTGACCCAGATTTGTAGGGCCGCGAGCAAAATACCGGGCCCGTCGGCGCTGCCCGTGGTGGTGAGCAAGATAATGAGTTGAACGAAGGCAACACCGTTTGCCATGACCAGAAGCAGCGCCTGGCCAGTGGCCAGGCGCTTGGACCATTTCGTTTCTTTATGCAGGTGATGGGGATTCAATATGATCAGCGGAATGAGCATGGCCAGCCCGATACCGATCACGCTGTAGCGAACAGCGGGATAGAAAACACTGGGCAGAGTCGCATACAAGCCCAGCGCGATGAGCAGCGCCAACACTGCTGGCCAGCGATGCTCAGCGCGTACCTTCTGGGGCTTTGTCCTGTTCGGCATTGACTGATTCTAAGCCTTCCTCGGACCTATTTCCCGGCCAAACGAATAGCAGCGGTCGGCCGGAATTCTTGGGGACAGTTGTTTTTTTGACAGGCCGGCCCGGAATCTCCAGACATCACTTTCCGAAATCGTCTACACCGCCTATGCGTGTCCGTTATGTAACGGCTTACGGGACGCCAGCACGTTGCAGTCGTTCCGGTGCCTGCCAGGTGAGCGCATCTAGCGCGACCGGCGGGGATTGGAAGAGACTTTCACCGCGGGCGTTATGCAGCGCAGGCCACAGGCTAGCGGCCCAGGCAACCTCTCGCTCTTCCTCGGTAAAGGATCTACCCCGGGCCTGCTGGTAGGAGTCAATGAATTTTCCCGAGCTTTCGATGGTTGCCAGCGTTGGGATGGCGGTGCTGGCAAAGGCGCCGGATGCTGCACCGACGATAGCCGCTTCTGGGAGGGCCACGAGGCTGTCCCAGTCGTGGACCGCCCATGGGCGAACCCCTTGCCAGCGAAGATTCTGGCTCTCCCAGTCCCCATGCCCAACAACTAGGGGTAAAACTCCTTTGGCCAGCCGTTCCGATACGGCACGAGCAAAAACTTGCACGTGCTCAGGTACGAGGTCCTGGTCCATGGCGTCTACCACTGGATTCGTAGGCCACAAACAACCCGTTGGAGGATTCCAGTGCATCCACGGAGGCGGTGCGCCAAGCCCGGTGGGAGACTGTGATTCAAGAATCTCCATCAGGCCCGCCAAGAGTTTGGCAGACCGGGCGGCAAAGGAAACACCTCCGCCGGAGTACATTTCACCACCAGGAAGCCACGTCTCAGCACTGACCACCGAACCCGGCTCGAGCAGGTCAGCTCCGGTCAGTGGCCGAGCGCATGGGAAATCAGCATCCGCCGCAACGCGCTGAATTTGAAGGCACCGACGGATCCTGTCGGCAGAATGAGACCGGACTTTGACGACCACGATGCCTTGCTCGTCGGAGTCGTAGCGGAACTGATGAGACATTTGACCACCAGCTACGGCGCGCAAGGATGTGAGGGTGCCGTGGCCGAGCACTCCAAGACACCAAGCCTCAACCTGAACGAACACTGATTCTGGCGTCATCCTTCGATTCTACAAACATGGAGCCGCCGTAATTCCACTGTTGAATATCACTCTCAGGGGCGGCATCTTCTACCGCTCCGCAAGCGGAACCTTGATTGGAACGGCTTAGGAAGTTGACAATCCGAGTGCCCGGAGCGCTTCCGCAGCATGCTTGCTGGCCGTTTCTCTGTTAGGAGCGGTAGCTAGCCCGAGTAGGCGCTGACGATGCTTTTCGCCAAGAAGCAGGCTGAATACGATTTCTGATAGGAAAGGCGCCTCGGTTGGCGGCACTGACCGTGGCAGACTGGCGGCTATGGACTCCATGTAGCCTCGGGGTCCACTGGCATAAAATGCTGCGGCGAGAGCTGGAAAGTGTGCAGCCTCGGCGATCATCAGCCTATGCAATCCCACGGCTTGGTCCGAGTGGAGCACGTAGACGATTTTGGCACAGACCTCTTCAAGAGATTCCCCCGAAGAGAGGCTACTAGCTACCGAGTCGCGACGGAAACGTTCAATAACGGCAGTGAAAACCACTGCCTTGTCACCGAAATACGAATAAATGGTGCGTTTGGTGACCTGTGCTGCGGTTGCCAGCTGATCAACAGTGGTTTGTCCATAGCCGTTGCGGATGAAGAGTTGAGTCGCGGCGTCAAGGATGGCCGTTTTGCGTTCCTCCCGTTCATCATCACTTGGCCGGCCCTTCTTTCGGCTGCCGGTGGTGTGTTTTTCGTGCATGGTGTCCTTTGCGACGGAGCTGGCTGCGAGGTGCTGCTACTCCCATTCTATAATGATACGATCTAGTTTCATTAAGTGATTGTCGCTATCCATAGATAATCAGGATTCATTGGCTCCAAGAGAGCGAAGGAAGGAGACCTCCATGAGTTCCCCCCGTGTGAAAAATCGACCCAACACCGCAAAATCACCTCCAGCCCAGACCGATTCCCTGGAACCCGAGAGATTGCTGCATTTCTATCGCCAAATGGTGGAGATTCGACGCTTCGAGGAAAGAGCGGCCAGAGCCTACACGCAGGCCGAAATAGGCGGCTACTGCCATCTGAACCTTGGCGAAGAGGCCACCGTGGTGGGCTTGATGTCCGCACTAGAATCCAGTGACTACTTGTTTACCAATTACCGCGAGCATGGGTACGCGCTTGGCCGCGGCATAGCTCCAGGGAGAATCATGGCGGAGCTGTATGGGCGCTCCGATGGTGTTTCTAAGGGCTGGGGCGGTTCGATGCACCTTTTCGATATGGGCGCCCGGTTGTTGGGTGGTTACGGCATTGTTGGTGGGCAGATTCCACTAGCTACCGGTGCTGCCTTGGCCATTGACTATGTCGCTAGCCCTGAGGCGGTCATGTGCATCATGGGAGAAGGGACCACGAACATTGGTGCCTTTCATGAATCCCTGAACATCGCGGCATTGTGGGGGCTGCCAATCGTCTACGTTGTCATCAACAACGGTCTTGGCATGGGCACCACAGTGGAGAAGTCGTCGGCAGAGCCTGAGATCTATAAGCGGGCCGCCTCGTACCGCATGGCTTCGACGCGAGTGGATGGTAACGATCCTCTCGCCGTGCGGGAGGCTGCACGAGCTGCACTCACCAGTGCTCGCGCCGGAAAGCCTTTCCTGCTGGAAACGACTAGCAAGCGCCTGCGCGGCCACTCCGTCGTCGACCCGGCTAAATACAGGACTCCAGCAGAGGCAGCCGCGTTAAAGGACGCCGACCCCATCGCCAGTTTCGCCGCCAGACTTGGTGCTGCCGGGCTGTTGGGCGAGGGCGACATCGCCCGCATTGACGCGCAAGCACTCCTTATGGTCCAGGGGGCGGTGGACTTTGCCGAGGCGAGCCCACACCCCTCAGTGCAGACTCTTTTCGACTACACCTACGCCTCACCCGTACCCAACGACTCCCGGCGGCGTCCCGGCCAACCGTTGTTCGAACCGTCCCCTTACCTCCAGACAGGACAGCAAGTATGACAATAATGACGTACCGGCAGGCGTTGCATGACACTTTGGCGGCAGAAATGCGCCGTGATAGCGACGTATTCCTGATCGGAGAGGAAATTGGGGTGTTCGAAGGCGCATACAAGATCACTCAAGGGATGCTGGCCGAGTTTGGCGAGAAGAGAGTGCGGGATGCTCCCATCGCCGAAGAAGGATTCACCGGTGCAGCCATTGGGGCAGCCATGCTGGGGTTGCGTCCGGTGGTGGAGATCATGACCATCAATTTCTCCCTCATCGCACTTGACCAGATCGTCAATCATGCTGCCAAGATCTACGGCATGTTCGGCGGACAGGCAAAGGTGCCCTTGGTGATCCGGACACCCGGTGGAGGCGGTCAGCAATTAGGGGCGACGCATTCCCAAAACATTGAGCTTTTCTACGCCTTCATTCCTGGCATGAAGGTGGTGGCTCCCAGTAGTCCGGCCGATGCCAAGGCTCTGTTGTTGGCCGCGATCCGTGACGATGATCCCGTGCTTTTCTTGGAAAACCTTGCGCTGTACAACACTACAGGCGAGGTTCCTGACGATAACACGCCCGCGGAAATTGGACGGGCCGCCGTCACCAGGCAAGGGGCTGACATCACCGTTGTCTCTTACTCGAGGATGGCCGCAGTCTGTCTCTTACTCGAGGATGGCCGCAGTCGCCCTTGACGTAGCAAAGCAGCTCGCGGAAAGCGACGGAATCGACGTCGAAGTGGTGGACCTGCGCAGCTTGCGTCCCCTTGACCGGGAAACAATCATTGCCTCTGTCAAAAAGACCCACTGTGCCGTCATTCTGGAAGACGACTGGCTGACCTATGGCATTGGTGCCGAGATCGCAGCGACCATTTCGGACGGCGCGTTCGACTGGCTGGACGCCCCGGTTCGGAGGGTCGCGATGGCCGAGGTGCCCATGCCCTACGCGAAATCCCTCGAGACCGCTGCCATGCCATCGGCGCAGGACGCAATAGAGGCTATCCGTCAAACACTTGCCGCTGTGGCCCGGCGCTCTTAAGAGAGAAGTTCTTCCATGATTGAAATTCAGATGCCTCGACTCTCCGACACCATGGAGGAGGGAGCAATCAACGCCTGGCTCAAGAAGCCAGGTGAACTCGTCAATATAGGTGACATTCTGGTCGAGATTGAAACCGACAAGGCCGTCATGGAACATGAGGCATATGAAGCCGGAATTTTCCATGCCGTACTCGTTCAGGAAGGGCAGTCGGTGCCAATCGGGACGGCAATCGCGCTCCTAGATGATGGCAAAGACAACGCACCGGCACCGGTGCCGGCTGTCCCGTCTACGCCAAAGGCAGTCACGGGACTTGAGCCGGCCACTTCGGCCACACCGACACTAAACGAAGAGCCAACACCCGGGCTCAAAGAGACCCCGGTATTAGCCGCTCGCGCGTTCTCCTCACCATTGGCGAGAAGAGAAGCCAAAGAACGAGGAATTTCGATGGGACTCCTCACGGGCACCGGCCCTGGCGGAAGAATCGTACGTTCCGACGTGATCTCGGCAGCCGAGATGAATTCCCCAGCAACTTGGGGCGACGGAGATGAAGCAACGCATGGTGCCGTCAAGACCTCGGATGGGGACTCGAAAGCCGGTTCGGACGTGCTGAGAGGATCCGTCATTGCCCCCTTCACTAGCGTCAGGAAAGTCATTAGCTCCCGTTTGAGCGAAAGTAGCCGCACTATCCCGCACTTTTCGCTGACATCAGTGGCCGATGTCGAGGAACTGGTGCAGCTCCGCGAGGAGATCAATGCCCAGCGTCAGGCCATGGGGCGGTCCAAAATCAGCATGAACGACTTTGTCGTGCGAGCCAGCGCCCTTGCCTTGCTGGAACACCCGGGCATTAACGCTTCGTACTCATCAGAGAACGGTGGCCAGAAACTCCTCCACGGGCGCATCAACATTGGAGTAGCCATGGCAGTTGAAGCCGGTCTTGTGGTTCCCGTGCTATTGGACGCAGCACACAAGCCCGCATCACAGCTCGGAACAGAGACAAAGGCCTTGGCCGCTGCAGCCCAGGAACGCAAATTGAGCCCGGCGCAACTGAGCGGAGGCACCTTTACCGTGAGCAACCTAGGCATGTACGGAGTGGAGTCATTCACAGCCATCATCAACGCACCCGAAGGTGCGATCCTGGCTGTCGGGCGATCAACTCCCGAAGCGGTAATCCGGGCCGGCAAGATCGTAGTCAGACATCAGCTGCGCCTAACATTGTCCGCCGACCACCGCATCATCGACGGTGCCGACGGCGCTGCATTCCTGCAAACACTCGTTACGCTCTTGGGACAGCCCCTAAACATCGTCTCGTGACTCCCATGACCCGCTCACGTGTCATTTCCAGTAGTCATGGGAACTAAATGCCAGGGGCATTCGCATTGTGCTTCCATTTCCGTAAGCCCAACCTCCTACGGGACAGCTACGCATACGCTCGCCGTGTCAGCCGCGGCTCTAGCATCAGTGGGAAGGAGTTCCGCGTCCCGGACATCACTGGCGCCACCGAGGGTGGCGAATTGTTACCCATCCACCCAGAA
>JBKKBD010000190.1:0-7247 GCA_046714315.1 Specibacter sp. | reverse complement strand
GTGTGCGGTAGTATGGTCAATGGATTTTTGATAATACTTATACGCTAAGAGGCAATTGTGGCAACGACTAACGACATTAAGAACGGAACCGTCCTCAAGCTTGAGGGCCAATTGTGGAACATCATTGAGTTCCAGCACGTCAAGCCGGGCAAGGGCGGTGCTTTTGTTCGCACCAAGATGCGCAACATCCTCTCCGGCAAGGTAGTCGACAAGACCTTCAACGCCGGTCTGAAGATCGAAACCGCCACGGTTGACCGCTCTGACTTCCAGTACCTGTACAAGGACGGCGAAGACTTCGTATTCATGGACAACTCCAACTACGACCAGCTCACCGTTTCGGGCAAGACCATTGGCGACGCCACGAACTACATGTTGGAAAACATCAACGTGACCATCGCGCTGCACGAAGGTTCACCGCTCTACATCGAGCTGCCGCCGTCTGTTCAGCTGCGTATCACGTACACCGAGCCGGGCCTTCAGGGCGACCGCTCATCCGCAGGCACCAAGCCTGCCACTGTTGAAACCGGTCTCGAAATCCAGGTTCCCTTGTTCGTTGAGAACAACACCCTGGTCAAGGTTGACACCCGCGACGGTAGCTACTTGGGACGTGTAAGCGAGTAGTGGCAAGCAGTCAAAACAGCCCCGAAGGCAAACCGAATTCGGCGCGAAGCAAAGCCCGGCGCCGTGCATTGGACGTCTTGTTCGAGGCAGAACAGCGTGAGGTCAGCGCCATGTCGGCCCTGACCGCGCGTCGCGAAAAGATCGACCAGATCATCAACCCTTACACGGTTGACCTGGTTGAGGGTGTCACGGCCATGGCCGAGAACATCGACGAATTCCTGCAGACGTACTCCCAGGGGTGGACGCTGGAGCGCATGCCCGCCGTCGACCGTATCATCTTGCGTATTGGTACCTGGGAACTCCTCTACAACGACGACGTCCCCGACGGCGTTGCTGTCAGCGAGGCCGTGGAACTGGCCAAGCTCCTCTCCACGGATGAGTCTCCCCAGTTCGTCAACGGCCTGCTGGGCCGTTTGCAGCAGATCAAGCCCACGCTGCTCGCCTAGCTTTATCGCACACATAGCCATATCAGATAGCCCCGGGTCCAAGAACCTGGGGCTATCTGCCATTAACGGCTAGTACGGAGGTTGCTGGTTCTGTGCCTGCTGATATTGCGCCTGTTGGTAGTGCAGCTGCTGGGCCTGTAGTTGCTGGGCTTGCCAAACCGCAGCAGCATGCCGGCCCAGCAGATCGCTTCGCACCGATGTGATCTTGTTTAGCAGCTTCAGCTCGCGTTCCTGCCCGGAGACAAATCGAGTGGCAGCGGGGCTTCCCGCAGTGCCCTTGGAGTCCACCACGAGGCGCTGCCGGGTGAACGCCAGCCGCGTCGCCAAGCGGATGAACTCCTTCATGGTGGCCCCTGCCGCAAACGTCTTGGACCATGCCAAGGCACGACGGCGGCCACCTCCTGTCGCAAGCATCGGCACCTCTTGCTCGGTGAACCAACCGGACGGCACGTATTCGGCAAGCCGCCTGCGAGTCAGCTTCGCCTCGGAGCGGCGCAGCAGGACGATGCCCACAATGAACAAGGCGAACAACGGCACCTGCAGTACGGCGTACACAAGGAAGAAGTTTCCGCCCAGGAATGATGAAGCATTCCACAGCCCATGCAGGAGCATGGCCGGGACAAGCCCCACCACCCAGGCGCCGATAACCATCAAGGTTCCACCGTTTCGGGCGGCAAAGCCAATGCAGATACCCAGCGAGGCGGTGAACATGACATGGGCAAAGGGTGACATCAGCCCGCGCATCACGAAGATGCCGATGAGGCCCGTTGCGGCACCATCTGATTCCTCGAGGGCCTGTCCGAAGTACAGAATGTTCTCGGTGAAGGCAAAGCCCGCCGCGATCATGCCGGCGTAGACAACACCGTCGATCGGCCCGTCAAAGGTTCGTCGGCGCAGGAAGAACAGCAACAACACCCCGGCGCCCTTGGACAATTCCTCCACGAGGGGCGCCTGGATAACGGCGCCCACCATATCCGCATCAGCGGAGGCGTTCCCGCTCATCAGTAGCGGTTGCACCCAGCTGCCCACCACCAAGCTCGTGATGACGGCCATGCCGGCGCCCCAACAAAAGCCAAGGATCAAGGCGGGGACCGGTTCCGGCTCCCATCGATCGATCCACCTAAGGGTTGTCACACAGATGGCCAGGGGAATCAGGGCTAGTGCACCGCAAATCAGAAAGACGTTGGCACCGATGGAAATGGCAAAGAATGTAAGGGTCAGCAATGTGACCAAAACAAAGACGCACAGCAGAATGATGTTGGTCACCTTCACGGCAGAGCTGCGGACCTTCTTTTGCGTGGGCGCAGGGGCCGGGTGGGCCCAGTATTCCGGCGCCCCACTCTGCACACTGCCCTGGCCTTGTCCCAGCGCCTGCGGCAGCGGCGCCTGCGGCAGCGGCGCCTGCGCATAGTGCGGATGTTGCTGCGGGGCGCCTGCGGCGGGGTCGCGCCAGTGTCCGGGTTCACTCATGTGTTCAAGACTAGGGCCACCGCCTAGCGCCTCCAAGGTGCCGCGCGAGGGCAACGCCGGAACGTCTCGCTCCAAGACAGTTCAGGCGCAGGCGACGGGGCCCACTGTGGTATTTTGAGGTGTACGCAATCAACCTTTTAATTCCGTCCTGTGAGGCGGGGAAAGGGGACGCGAGAAATGACTAATTCCTCTGACGTGTTCGGGAATAATCAGCCAAGCTCTGCTCCTGCCGCTGTGTCCCGTGTGGTTTTAACGGCCGCGGACATCGAACGGGCGCTGACTCGTATCGCCTATGAAATTCTCGAGGCCAACAAGGGCTCCGAAAACCTGCTGTTGCTGGGTATTCCGCGACGCGGTTTCCCCCTGGCTCAGCGACTAGCCGCCAAATTGGCCGCTACCGATCCCGCAGTGGATCCAGCTGCGATCGTCGGCCAGCTTGACGTCACCATGTTCCGCGACGATCTGGCCCACCAGCCCACCCGGGCTCCCCAAAGCACCAAACTTCCCGTCTCCGGCATCGATGGCAAAACCATTGTGCTCGTCGATGACGTCCTGTATTCCGGACGCACCATCCGCGCAGCCTTGGATGCCTTGGTGGACATAGGCCGGCCGCGCGCCGTCCGCCTGGCAGTCCTGGTTGACCGCGGACACCGTGAACTGCCCATCCGCGCCGATCATGTGGGCAAGAACCTGCCCACATCCTCCACGGAAAAAGTGCGTGTCCATCTTTCGGAGATCGACGGCGGCCTCGCCGCCAATGACGAAGTCGTCATCGAGGCCGGCGCATGAGGCACCTGCTTGATACAGAAAGTCTCAGCCGGAACAACGCCATCCAAATCCTCGATACGGCACAGGAAATGTCTGCCGTGGGGGAGCGGGAGATCAAGAAGCTTCCTGCCCTGCGCGGACGCACCGTGGTGAACCTGTTCTTTGAGGATTCCACCCGCACCAGGATCTCCTTTGAGGCCGCAGCAAAGCGACTTTCGGCAGATGTCATCAACTTCAGCGCCAAGGGTTCCTCGGTCTCCAAGGGCGAGTCCCTCAAGGACACGGCCCAAACCCTTGAAGCCATGAGCGCCGACGCCGTGGTCATCAGGCACTGGGCCTCCGGCGCCCCGGCTCGTTTGGCTAACTCGGGCTGGATCGATGCCGCCGTCATCAACGCCGGCGATGGCACCCATGCCCACCCCACTCAGGCGCTCCTTGATGCATTCACCATGCGGTCCCACTGGGCCAAGCTCAGCGGGGCCGCTTCAGTGGGTGCCGACCTCGCCGGGATGCGCGTCGTGATCGCCGGAGACGTCCTGCACTCCCGCGTGGCCCGATCCAACGTCTGGTTGCTGCGCACCCTCGGCGCCCACGTGACACTGGTGGCGCCGCCCACCTTGCTGCCCATCGGCGTCGAACATTGGCCTTGCGAGGTCAGCTATGACCTCGACGCAGCGCTGGAAGCCGGAGTGGACGCCATCATGATGCTGCGCGTCCAGGCCGAACGGATGAACGCGTCCTTCTTCCCGTCCACCCGGGAATACGCACGGCGCTGGGGGTTCGACGACGCCCGACTCGCCAAACTTGATGCGCTGAACCTCAAGGACACCATCATCATGCACCCGGGTCCCATGAACCGCGGGCTGGAGATCTCCTCCGCCGCGGCTGATTCACCCCGATCCACCGTGTTGGCGCAGGTCCGCAACGGTGTTTCGGTACGTATGGCCGCCCTGTACCTCCTGCTTTCAGGGGACATGCGCGAGCCCGCTACGACCTCAGCTTTCCCGCCCGTTGTGGCGCCTCCCGTTTCAGTACCGTCAGCAAAGGACCCTTCATGACTTCCGCAAGTTACTTGATTCGCTCAGCTTCCCTGCTGGGCGAAACCACCGCTGACGTGCTTGTCCGTGACGGCCTCATCGCGGCGGTGGGAACCGACCTTGGCGCCGACGTGGTGGGCGATGCGACCATCATCGACGCAGCCGGCCTGGTTGCCCTGCCCGGCATGGTTGACCTGCACACCCACCTGCGCGAGCCCGGCCGCGAAGACGCCGAAACCGTGGAGACCGGCACCCGTGCCGCTGCGCTGGGTGGCTTCACGGCCGTCCACGCCATGGCCAACAGCTCGCCCGTAGCGGACACCGCCGGCGTCGTGGAGCAGGTCTTCACCCTTGGCCGCGAATCCGGCTGGGTTGATGTGCGCCCCGTTGGTGCCGTCACCGTCGGGTTGGCCGGCAAGCAGCTCGCCGAGCTCGGCGCCATGGCCGATTCCCGGGCCCGCGTCCGCGTCTTCTCCGATGACGGCACCTGCGTCAGCGACCCCGTCATGATGCGCCGGGCGCTGGAATACGTCAAGGCGTTCGACGGCGTGATCGCCCAGCATGCGCAGGAACCCCGCCTCACCGAGGGCGCCCAGATGAATGAGGGCGTTGTCTCTGCAGACCTCGGCCTGGCCGGTTGGCCTGCCGTGGCTGAGGAATCCATCATTGCCCGCGATGTCCTACTGGCCCAGCATGTTGGTTCCCGCCTGCACGTCTGCCACGTCTCGACGGTGGGTTCCGTGGAGATCATCCGCTGGGCCAAGGAGCGCGGCATCTCCGTCACGGCCGAGGTCACCCCTCACCACCTGCTGCTGACCGAGGAGCTCGTGCGCAGCTACAACCCCGTGTACAAGGTGAACCCGCCCCTGCGCGCCGACGCCGATGTCCACGCCCTCCGTGCGGCCCTGGCCGACGGAACGATCGACATTGTCGGCACGGACCACGCGCCGCACCCCAGCGAAGCCAAGGAATGTGAGTGGGCGTCCGCCGCCATGGGCATGACGGGATTGGAAACGGCGCTCTCCGTGGTGCAGGAAACCATGATCGAGACCGGACTCATGACCTGGGCAGACTTTGCCCGCGTCACCTCCACCGCGCCGGCCCAGATCGGGCAGCTTGCTGATCAGGGCCGTCCGCTGGAAGTGGGGGAGCCGGCCAACATTGTGCTGGTTGACCCCGCAGCCCGCTGGAACGTTGATCCGAGCGCTATGGCCACGAAGGGTCGAAACTCGCCCTTCGCCAACATGGAACTCCCGGGCAAGGTAGTTGCCACGTTCTTCCACGGCCACCCCACTGTCCTTAACGGTGCGCTCAACACCCCTTACCGGGCGGCGGCAGCACAATGAGCAAGGAGATTTTGATCACCATCTCGGCAGGTGTGCCAATGTTGATCATCTTTGGCCTCATGGGCTGGGGGTGGCGCAACAAGCTCAAGCGACAGGGAACACTTGCCGCATTACCCGCCCGCCCGGAGGATCTTGGTGACGCCGTGATCAGCGTTCCGGGCCAATATGTGGTCACCACCGCCGCGGGCGACTGGCTTGATCGTGTGGCAGTCCATGGCCTGGGTATCCGAACTCCGGCAGTGGTCCACGTCCATCCCGGCGGCGTGGCCATTGAGCGCAAAGGCGGCCAGGATATCTTCATCGCCAAACACGCACTGACCCAAGTGGAAACACAAGCGGGAATGGCCGGTAAATTTGTAGAGAAGGACGGGCTGGTGGTCATCAGCTGGAATCTGGAGGACACCGAGGTGGACACCGGATTCCGCACCACCGAAGCAGGCGCCAAGCGTCCATTGATTGAAGCATTGCAGGCATTGCTGCCCAATGACAGCGAAACAGACAGCAACGGAAAGAACAATTGAGAATGAGTGATGCAACCATGCCTGCACAGGCACTTTTGATCTTGGAAGACGGCCGCACTTTCCGTGGCAACAGCTACGGGGCCCAGGGCACGGCCCTGGGCGAAGCCGTCTTCACCACCGGTATGACCGGTTACCAGGAAACCCTGACGGACCCCTCCTACGCCCGCCAGCTGATCGTCCAGACGGCACCGCACATCGGCAACACCGGCGTGAACGCGGCCGACAACGAGTCCAGCCGCATCTGGGCCGCCGGCTACATCGTCCGCGATGCCGCCCGCCGCCCCTCCAACTGGCGCAGCGAGGGAACGCTCGACGACGAGCTTTCCACCCAGGGCGTCGTCGGCATCCAGGGTGTTGACACCCGTGCCATCACCCGCCACCTGCGCGAACGCGGTGCCATGAAAGCCGGAATCTTCTCCGGCGCCGATGCAGCCCGCCCGGAAGCGGAGCTGCTGGCCGAGGTCCTGGCGCAGCCCGCCATGGCCGGCCTGCGCTTGGCCGAGGAAGTCAGCGCCAAGGAAGCCTACGTGGTTGAACCCTCTGCTCACGGCTGGGAAGGCGAACCGCTGTTCTCCATCGCCGCCCTGGACCTTGGTATCAAGGGCATGACGCCCATCCGCTTCGCCGAGCGCGGCGTGCGCGTGCACGTCCTGCCCGCCGCCACCACATTCGAGGAAGCGCAGGCGCTGAACCCCGACGGCGTGTTCGTCTCCAACGGCCCCGGTGACCCCGCCACAGCTGACCGCCAGGTCGGCTTTGTGCGCAGCTTCCTGGATGCCGGCGTGCCGTACTTCGGCATCTGCTTTGGCAACCAGATCCTAGGCCGCGCCCTGGGCTACGGCACTTACAAGCTGCGCTACGGCCACCGCGGCATCAACCAGCCGGTAATGGACCGCAGCACCGGCAAGGTAGAAATCACCAGCCAGAACCACGGCTTCGCCGTTGACGCGCCGCTGGACGGGCCCACACAGGCCCCCGAGGAGCGCTTCGGCCGCGTTGAGGTCAGTCACATCAGCCTCAACGACCAGGTTGTTGAAG
>JBKKBD010000189.1:0-16941 GCA_046714315.1 Specibacter sp. | reverse complement strand
ATTCAGGGTGTGCACAAGTTCTTTGGTGAACACCACGTACTCAAGGGTATTGACATGACGGTGAAGCCGGGCGAGGTCTCGGTCATCATCGGCCCATCCGGTTCCGGCAAGTCAACGCTCCTGCGATGCATCAACCTGCTCGAATCCATCAGCGCCGGACGGATCTACGTCCACGACGATCTGATTGGTTTCAAGGACGTCAACGGCAAGTTGCATGACCTGAACACCAAGCAGATAGCGGGCCAGCGTCGTGAGATCGGCATGGTGTTTCAGCGCTTCAACCTGTTCCCGCACAAGACAGCCCTGCAGAACATCATCGAGGCACCCACCCAGGTGAAGCGCCAGTCCAAGGCTGCCGCCAAACTGAAGGCCCGCGAGTTGTTGGAAATGGTGGGTCTTTCTGACCGCGCCGATTTCTACCCGTCGCAGCTTTCCGGCGGCCAGCAGCAGCGCGTAGCCATTGCTCGCGCCCTGGCCATGGAGCCGGAGTTGATGCTCTTTGATGAGCCCACCTCCGCCCTTGACCCGGAGCTGGTGGGCGACGTCCTGGAAGTCATGAAGAACCTGGCCAAGTCAGGCATGACCATGATTGTGGTGACCCACGAGATTGGCTTTGCCCGCGAGGTAGGCGACACCCTGACGTTTATGGACGCCGGCGTGGTGGTGGAGAGCGGAAACCCGCGCGACATCATCGCTAACCCGCAGCATGCCCGGACCAAGGAATTCCTCAGCCGGGTCCTCTAGCCCCCGCAACTGGCCCGCAGTAGTGGTCGAAAAACAGCGAGAAATCGTGTTTTTTCGACCACTACTGCGGGCCAGTTGGTTTTTAAGGCGACAACAATGCGCGGAGAGAAGGTTCGTTGTGCGTTAGATGATGACGTTCAAAGCAGCGGTGTACCCGGCCGCCACAGAACCGGACGTCGACGCCAATTGGTGGATGCCGCCGTCGTCCCCAAAAACCATGTCACCGGCAAGCGGGGTGTTGGGGAAATTCTGCTGGCTGGTTTCATACCCTGTTGACGCGTACACCTCATTGCAGGAGGCCTCCGTCATGGCAATCTGGGACGTGCGCAGGATCTGACCGGCCGAGGTGGCGTTGGACATGCTCTCAAATACTTCAAAGTGGATGTGTGGCCAGCGGCCGTTGTAGGCGCCCGGAAAAATGGTGGTGAAGGTGAGCTGCCCGTTGGCATCGGCCTCCTGAACGCCGCGCAGGAAGTTCTCGTTCTCCAGCCCTTGGTCATACAGCGAATACTTGCCGTCCCTGGTCGCGTGCCACAGGTAAACAGCGGCCCCGGCCAGCGGCTTGCAGCCCTGCTCATTGTCCAAAAGCGTCAACGTGACCGTCAGCCGAACGCCCTCAGCCTTGGTGGTTGACGAGCCAAAACTAGCCGTTATGTCCTGACGGACCACGCCGGAGGCCGTCAGGACATCGGGTCCATTGGAACCATCGGCGGGATAGGGCCCGCCCGTCTCCTCCGGGGTATCGGCTGTGGCAGCGGTGCATTCGGCAAGGGCGCGGGTGACCTGGGCCGTAGCCTCGGCGGTACTCGTAGTTGTCGGAGCGGCTGCCGAGCTAGCGGCAGCGGAGGTAGTCGCGGCGGTGGTGGCCGTGCCTCCATTGACGGCTGGTGTGCAGGCCGCCAAGCTGGCAACGGCCCCTGCACCAAGCATCAGCCCTAGCGTACGTCGCCGGGTGAACATGGTCCCCAGATCAAATTCGAGGCCTCGGTCGTGGTCGGGATGCGGTGAGTTTGTCATATTATTCACTCCATCAACGGTTCCTGTGCACGGGCTGTGCTCCTGCTATACCAAGAATACGAGTGCTGTCTAGCGGGCGGCCAAGGCAGCGGTGATGCTCAGGTGCAGCTCACGCAGCCCGTCACGGCTCGCCGCCACCTCGATGATGTGCCGCCCCGCCACGGGTAGGGCCAACGCCGCGGCAAGCTCGGCTGTGGTCCTCACCAGAGTGTGGCCCCAGCCGTAAGCGTTCGCCAGTGCGCCCAGATTCACGGTGTGTGGTGTGCCAAAGAAACGTTCGACGGCGGAAGCATAGTTGGGTGCCTGTGCGAGCGTCCCGTGTTCCAGGACGCTGAAAATGCCGCCGCCACCATCGTTGAGGACGATCACCTGAAGATTGGGCATTTGCTCGGTTGGCCCGATGTTCAGCGCTCCGGAATCGTGCAGGAGAGTCACATCGCCGAGCAACGCCCGGGTTGCCGCACCTGTGGCGAGAGCAATGCCGGTTGCCGTGGCGATGGTTCCGTCGATGCCGGCCAGACCCCGGTTGGCGAAGGTCGTGACATTGTTTTCCGGCGCGGGTGTTCCGGCAAGGTCAACGTCACGGACGGGGTTTGAAGAGCCGAGCATGAGATTGCTGCCGGATTCCTGCTGCGCCCGGGCCCAGACCTGGCGGGCAACTTCCGGTCCGTTCAGTCCCCCACCGTTGCTCACCGCACCATCTAGGACGGCTACCAGGGCCGTCTCGGCATTGGCCGCCGCTTCCTGCCATGCGGCCAACCACCCCTCGGGGCCGTGACCGGCAAAGCCAACCAGCTGGTCCCATTGGGTCAGGATCAACTCAGTGCGGCGCCCGGCCTCAAACCACGGCACCGGTTTGGGCAGGAAGAGCGCCCGTTCAAGTTCGGCATTGGCTAGCAGTCCGCTGATTTGCCGGGACAAGGTTGGCCGTCCAAACAGGACCACACGCTCGATCGGCAGGGCGCTTCCCGGACCGAATTTCTCCAGCAGCAGGCGGTAGGGACCAATGGCATTGGGCCCAAACCGTGCGTTGGAGGACGGCTCGGCCAACAGTGGAAGTCCCAGCATTCGGGCAAAGTATTCGGCTTCCGCGCCGGCCCCGTGGCCGGCCACAACCACAGTCCTGTGGCTGCTCGACGCCAGGGGCTCCGGAACGCCGCTTTCTGGAAGCGGAGACACTCCGGCCACGTCGGCGCCCTCGGATGCGCTGCCCTCGGACGCACCGTCGTCGGACGCTGGCATATCCAGCGCCTTCGGTGCGTCAACTGTCGGCAGGAGCCGTTCCCATTCGGAGCCGTCCAAAGCAGGCGTCAGGGGGTCTCGGAAGGCCAGGTTGACCTGCACCGGACCGGCGGGGATGCCGTCAAGGCGACCACGCGCTGCGCTCATGGCTGTGGCGATGGCGCTGCTGGGGTCCACCCCGGCAGGGACATCCGTGGCGAAACGCACGTGGTCGCCGAAGAGATCCAGCTGGTGCGTTGTCTGGTTGGCGCCCGTGCCACGCAATTCCTCGGGACGGTCCGCGGACAGGACCAGCACGGGGGTTCCGCTGTGGTTTGCCTCCATCACGGCCGGAAGTAGATTACCCACGGCCGTTCCCGAGGTGGTGACAACGGCCGCCGGCACACCCGAGCCCAGAGCCAGTCCCAGTGCCGTAAACCCGGCAACTCGTTCATCCATGCGCACGTGGGTCTTCAGCCTGCCATCGGCTTCCGCCTCGGCTAGGGCGTAGACAAGCGGGGCGCTGCGGGAGCCCGGGGCCACGACCACATGGCCAATCCCTGCGCGTTCCAGGGCATCGACAACGTAGCGGGCAGCATCCATGGAGCTAAGTAAAGTCACACCCCTACTCTATCGACCCGCTCTTTCCACCCCCCTCATCCGTCGAAGTAGCCGGTCCCGTTCGAATTCGCGGTTGTCACATGTGAGTTTCGGCGCGGACCGGCTACCTCGGCGATGGCTGGAGCAGCGCGTAGCAGCGGCGGAGGCGGTCTAGCCACCAGTCGCGGCGCTCGGCGGGTGCGGCGAACTGTGCCAAAAGATTGGGATCGGCCACAACGCTGCGCACGTCCATGCCGCCAGCCACGGCCACTAGGCTCGGGGAAGTAACATCTGCGGCCATCAGCGACACCGTGCCCAGTCCGCAGGCGAACGGCAGTTCCGGAAGGGCGGCTGCGAGGGCCAGGCCGGTGCTGATGCCCACCGAGGAATCGAGGGCGGAACTCACGACGGCGGGCAGTCCGGCTTCCGCTACGATCTCCAGCGCCCGCCGAACTCCGCCCAGCGGTGCGGCCTTGACGACCAGGAGGTCTGCTGCCCCTGCGCGGGCCACGGCAAGCGGGTCGGTGGCCTTGCGGACGCTTTCGTCGGCGGCGATCAGCACCGTTCCAGAAAGCGCCTTGCGCACGGCCGCCATCTCCGCGATGGTAGCAACTGGCTGCTCGGCATATTCCAGCCCAAACACGCTCAGCATGCGCAGCGCCGAGATGGCCTGATCCACACCCCAACCACCATTGGCGTCCACCCGAATCTTCGCGTCGGGGAGCAGATGCCGTACGGCCCCCACCCGCGCGGCATCCTCGGACATGGACTGGCCTGCCTCGGAAACCTTGATCTTCACGGTGTGCACCGCGTCAAAAGCACCCAGGACGGCGGGCACTTGGCTCGCGGAAACGGCCGGAACCGTCGCGTTCACCGGAACCCAGTCACGTAAGGGCTCGGGATACCCAAGCCAGCCAGCCTCCAGTGCCGAGGACAGCCAGCGGGAGGACTCTTCGTCGTCGTACTCCAGGAAGGGACCAAACTCACCCCACCCGGCGGGGCCCTCGAAAACCATGACCTCGCGGGTCTCCACACCCCGGAACTTCAGGCGCATCGGCAGGGAGACTACGTGGGCGCAGGAGAGCAGGGCATCGAGCGGAGGGAGTGAAAACATGTCTTCACTGTAGCCCCAAGGTCAGCAAGCTCCCATGAATCTGTGGGAACCTAGAATTGATGAATAACCACGCCACATCCCACCGTTCAGGCCTCCCGGGCCGTGTTGGCGCGCGCCTTGGCGCCTGGCCTTTCCTGGGCGCGGCGCTCATAAGTTTGGCCGGCTTGGTGTTGAGCTACCGATTTTTTGTCAAGACCGCCACGGGCCAGTTCATTGACGAATCCGCGTTGGTGGAGGCCGTCGTGGCCCGCGAACGGATCGGTACGCAAACCGCGCAGGTGCTCGATCTGCTGCCGGCAACCTCCGTAGTCCTCGCCGCCATGGTGATTTTGTTTGTCACCCTGGCCCGGCGGCGCTGGAAGGCAGCCGGTATTGCCATCGCCGCCATGGCCGCCGCGAACCTCTCAACCCAACTCATCAAGGCCCTCTTACCGGACCGCCCCGACCTCGGCGTGAATACCCTCGCGCTGAATTCGTTGCCATCGGGACACAGCACGCTCGCCGCCAGCGCCGCGGCCGCCGTGTTCCTTGTGGTCTCACCACGGTGGCGCCCCGCGGCAGCTTTTGTTGGCGGCAGCTACGCCATCATGGCCGGCAGTTCCACTCTCATCAACCAATGGCACCGCCCGGCCGATGTCGTTGCCGCCTTCTTCGTTGTGGCTTTCTGGACCGCCCTGGCCGCATTCGTGATCATGCGCAGCGGGCGCAACTGGAATGTGTGGCTCGGCTCGAACGAGCACTGGGCGTCGGCTCGCTGGTGGACGGCGCTGGCGGGGATTCTCGCCGTGCTGGCTGGCGCATCCGCAGCCCTGATCTACCGCTCGGTCACGGGTGCCGAAGCCGTCAGCACCACAAGCTTTTTCCTCGTGGGCGTGGGCCAAATAGTCATGGTTGGATACGGCCTGACGTTTGCCAGCACGCTGTTGCTGACCCTGCCGGTACGACACCGGAAGTCGCGCTAGGGTACTAGCGCAGTGTGGGTTTGTTGCGGGGGATCGAATATCCCAACATTGCCGCAGCGCCAAGTCCCAACAAGCCCGTAGCGGCGATGCCGAATGGAAGCGTCACGGCGGCCGTCAGCCCGGCAAGTAGGGCTGGCCCGCTCGAGCCGCCGGTGTCCGCCATGAATCGCCAAATGCCCAGGAATTGGGCCCGGCCGTTGCGCGGCGAATAATCGGCACCCAACGTCATGATCAGCCCCGAGCCAATGCCATTTCCGAAGCCGATCAGCAGCGCCACCAGCAGCAGTGAGACGGCGCCGGTGGTGAGCGGCATGAGAAGCAGCGCAACGCCCATGAGCACCATGGAAGGGACGGCCACCGCAATCCGGCCCTTCTTGTCCATGACCTTGCCAGCCGGGTAAAACACCAGCATGTCGATGGCGCCGGACAGACCGTAGATCAAGGATGTCACGGCCGGATTAAGCCCAAGATTGTCGGCCCACAGCGGCACCACCACCTGGCGTGAGGAACGGACGGAACTGACCAGCAGCACGCCGATCCCCACGGTCAAAAAGACCTTCCGGTGAGTGGCCAGCAAGGATGCCACGGTGGCTTTGGGGCCTACGGGTGCGGCACCGTCCGCACTGACCAGATCCGGCAGCCACCAGGCCACAACTCCTGCGCCCGCAACGGCGATCGCCGCCACCCAGTACGCGCCGGGAAGTCCCGCCAAATGAATCACCAGCGCCCCGATGAAGGGCCCGGCAAACAGTCCGATCCGCCCCACGCCACCCAGCGTGGACATGGCCCGGGCCCGCATCAGCGGCGGCACGGCTTCGGTGAGGTAGCTCTGGCGGGCCAGATGGAACACTGCGGAGGCGACGCCGATCAGGAACACCCCGGCCCCGAACATCAAGAGGTTGTGGGAAAACACGCAGATCAGCATGGCCACGAGACTCAGGGCCGACGCTCCCAGCATGCCGAGGCGTTCACCAAACTTGGCGGTAAAGATAGACGCCGGAATGTTGCTGACCAGTGACCCGATGCCGATGAGTGAAACCACCAAAGCGGCGCCGGCAAGGGAGGAACCCATGTCACGGGAACTGAGCGGGATAACGGGCAAGATGGCGCCCTCACCAATACCAAACAGCAAGGAGGGCCCAAACGCCGGAACGGCGATGGACCACAGATTGAAGTCTCCGGGGTCAGCTGTTTTACTCACTGACCCAACTCTAGACCCGTCCGCCCCTACCTTGAGGCAGCGACTACCTCGGCCATGCTTGCTGCAAACGCGGCATTCACCGGGCGTCCGTGACCGGGCACCATCACCGGATAAGTTCCGCCCATGGCGGCCAGCCGGTGCAGCACGGTAACCCATTCGGCCGGGTAGGCGTCTTCGTAGTCGGGATCGGCACCTTCCTCCACGACGTCTCCGGTAAACAAAACGCCGGGCGCACCGACCATGAGATCGCCGTTGCTATGTCCGCGGCCCAAGGTAAACAGCGTCACCTCCACACCGCCAAGATCCAGCACCACGGTTTCCTCTGAAACTTGATGGGTTGGCAACATGATTTCCGTTCCGGGAGCTATGCCTTCGGCCATGTCCGGCTCGGGGCCGATGACAAACTGCCGCTGCCACTCCCCCGTCTCCGCCATGGTCAGGGTCGCGGCGGCGTGTGCCCAAAACTCGGTGACCCCGGCAGCATTGAACGTTGCGTTACCGAAGAAATGATCCCAGTGCGCGTGGGTGTTGACGACCACCAGCGGAAGCCGGGTGACGGCACGCACGGCGGAGAGGATCTCGGCCGCATGACGGGGACCGCACCCGGTGTCGACAACAAGGGCCCGCTCCGAGCCCACCACCAATCCAATGTTGACCAGCGCCCGGGCGGCACTGCTGGGCAGCACAAAACAGCCACCACCGAGATCCTGCCAGCTGGCCTGCACTAGAGATCAGCGAGAATGCTCGCCGGGTTTTCCATGGCGTCGGCCACGAAGCGAAGGAAGCCGGCCGCCACGGCGCCGTCGCACACGCGGTGATCGAAGGCGAGGGTCAGCTCCGTCATTTTCCGCACGCACAGTTCCCCGTCCACCACCCATGGTTTGTCAATGATTCGTCCCAACCCCAGCATGGCCGCCTCGGGATGGTTGATGATGGCGGCCGATCCGTCCACACCCAGCACCCCGTAGTTGTTGATGGTAAAAGTACCACCGCCCAGCTGCGCTGGAGCCGCTTTGCCGCCGAGTGCCCGTTCCGTCAGCTCGCGAATGGCCTCATCCAGTTCCCTGGCGCTGCGACCCTGCGCGCTTCGGAGCACGGGCACCACCAGCCCACGGTCTGTCTGGGTGGCGAAGCCCAGGTTAATCCCGGCAAATTCCACGAGCTCATCCTGGCCGTCGCCAGGTGCCAGCTGCATATTCAGCTCCGGGAACCTGAGCAGCCCGGCCGCCACAAATCGCGCAACGAAGGCCAGCACGCCAGGCGCGGCACCTTTCACCTTCAGTCCGTGCCGGAGCTCCAACAGGGCCGTGGCATCCACATCCACCCATACTGTGGCGTCCGGAATTTCGCGGCGGCTGCGCACTAGCGCCGCGGCCGCCGTCTTTTTGACGCCGGTCAGCGGCGTTCGCGACACCACCCCCAGCCCTGTTCGTTGATCGACGACGCCGGACACCGCATCCGCTTTGTCCGGTACTTGTCGAGGTGGCTGGCTTGGGCTGGCGTTGACGGCTGGTTTAACAATGATTGGTTCAACGATGGCCGCCTCAACATCCGATCGCAGGATCAACCCATCACTGCCAGATCCGTTGATGTCCGCGAGCGCAACCCCATGATCCTGGGCCAGCTTCCGTACTAGCGGCGAAACGACCAGCGGCGCCGTTTTCGCGGCCACGCGCACGGCCGGCCGACTCCGTCCGGGACCGCCAGCATCGCTGGTCCCATAGCCAATGAGCACGTTCCCGGAACCCGCTGAAGCAACAGTGATCAGCGGCTTCCCCACTTCCAACATGTCGCCCTTAGCACCGTGCAAGGTTGCGACGGTGCCTTCGAACGGCGAGGGCACCTCCACGACGGACTTGGCCGTTTCAACTTCGGCAATGGGCTGGTCGATGTGCACCGTGTCCCCCACGGCCACCAGCCACGTGACGAGCTCGGCCTCGACCAGGCCCTCGCCCAGATCAGGCAGCAGGAAGACCTGCCCGGTTGTTTGCACGCTCATGATTCCTCCCATTGGAGCCGGTCCACAGCGTCCAGGATCCGGTCTACGCCGGGCAGATAGTGTTTCTCAAGTTTCGGTGCGGGGTACGGGACATCGAAGCCGGTCACCCGAAGCACGGGTGCCGCGAGCGAATGGAAGCAGCGTTCCTGGACGCGTGCGGCAATCTCCGACGCCATGGAGGCGAAGCCGGGGGCTTCGGCGATCACCACGGCACGCCCGGTGGAGCGGACGGCGGCACAGATGGTTTCGTCGTCGAACGGGACCAGCGAGCGCACATCAATCACCTGCAGGGAGCGACCCTCGGCGGCGGCGGTTTCTGCGGCCGCCAGCGCTGGAGCAACGGATGGGCCGTAGGCGATGAGCGTCGCATCGGTGCCCTCGCGAATGATCGCGGCTTGGCCGATGCTGGACGGAACCGCGTTGGCCCCGCCGCGTTCGGTGGCCGGCGTGTACCGGGCGCGCAGTGCATCAAGGTCAACTGTGTCCTTGGAGAAGTACAGCTTCTTCGGCTCCATGAACACCACGGGGTCCGGTGAGGCGATGGCGTCGCGCAGCATCAGGTAGGCGTCTTGGACGTTCGACGGCGTGAGGACTGTCAGGCCTGGGGTGTGGGCGTAGTAGCCTTCCGAGGAATCGCAGTGGTGCTCCACCCCGCCGATGCCGCCGGCGTAAGGGATGCGGATGACCAGCGGAAGGCGGATACGCCCGCGGGTGCGGTTGCCCATTTTGGCTACGTGGCTGGCGATCTGTTCGAAGGCCGGGTAGGCAAAGGCGTCGAATTGCATCTCCACGACGGGGCGCATGCCGTTGATCGCCATGCCGGTGGCCATCCCAACAATGCCGGATTCGGCGAGCGGCGTGTCAAAACACCGTTCCTCCCCGAAGCGCGCCGTCAGCCCGTCCGTCACCCGGAACACCCCGCCGAGGGTGCCCACGTCCTCCCCGAACACCACGACGGCGGAATCGGCCTCCATGGCGTCCGCCATTGCAAGGGTCAGGGCCTTGGCGAATGTCAGGCTTTGCACCCCGGACAGTTCAGGGGCGGCCATCACGGGTGTGGCGGTCATGGCTGCGCTCCTTCCGGTGTGCCGTGGGTCGGAGTGCCGTGGGCTGCGGCAAGTTCGTCCGCCAGCATCCGGCTTTGCTCCTGCAGTTGTGGCGTGGGCTCGCTGTAGACGAAACGAAACATGTCCATCGGGTCGGGCGTCGTCTGGGAGTTCAACCCGTCCCGGAGAGCCTTGGCCACGTTGTCAGCAGCCACGGTGAACGCCTCGGTGTCGGCGGCGGTGAGGTGTCCGGCGTCGTGCAGGTATTTCTCCAGCCGCACCAAAGGATCCTTGGGCACCCACTGGGCCACCTCGGCGGCTTTTCGGTAACGGGTGGAATCATCGGCGTTGGTGTGGGATTCCATCCGGTACGTGTGCGCCTCCACCAGGGCGGGGCCCCCACCGTTGCGCGCCCGGTCCACGGAACTGGCCAACACGGCCAACAACGCGGCGAGATCGTTGCCGTCCACGCGCTCCCCGGGCATCCCGTAGCCGATGGCCTTGTGGGCCAGCGAGGGCGCCACCGACTGGTGGATGAGCGGGACGGAGATGGCGTACTGGTTGTTTTGGATCAGGAAGACCACGGGAACGTGGAACACCGCGGCAAAGTTCAGGGCCTCGTGGAAGTCCCCCTCACTGGTGGCGCCATCACCACACATGGCCAGCACCACAGTGTCCTCGCCGCGCAGCTTAGCCGCATGAGCCACCCCCACGGCGTGCAGCAACTGCGTGGACAGCGGCGTGGTGGGCAGCCCGGTGTTGTACTGGTGCGGATCGAAGCCACTGTGCCAATCCCCGCGCAGCGACTCAAACGCTTCCATCGGGGCCACGCCGCGGCCCATGACAGCCACGGTGTCCCGGTAGGTGGCGAACAGCCAGTCGCTGCGCCGTAGGCTCATGTAGGCCGCGACTTGGCAGGCCTCCTGACCGAACGACGACGGGTACACCGCCATCCGCCCCTGCCGCACCAACGCATTGGATTGTTCGTTGATTCGCCGGCCCAACAACATTTCCCCGTATCCCTTTAATAGGGTCGGCAGATCGGGCAGGGCGTAGTTTTCCTTGTACTTCCCACCCGGCGTGCTTGTCCCTGTGCCGTGGGGGGCTGTGCCATCGGGGGCGATGAGCTGGACCGGGGTGCTGGAGGGCAGCAGGTATTGGCCCTGCTGCCCGGCTATCGACCCGGCTTTTAACAAGGCGTTGCCCGGGTAGTCCATGAATTCCGGATGGTTCGTCATTGAACGCTCGTTCCTTCTAGTGCAACAACCAAAGATGTTCCGCTGCCTCAAGTATGCGATTGCGAAAGGAATGTCGCCGCAAATGTGGAAAACTATGGAACTTTCAGATCATTTTCCTTAGTCTGAAAGACATAAGCTCAAGGAGGGCCATGACAGCGACCACCCCTGTCCAGTTGGACGATGTTGACCGGCGGATCCTTGCCGAGCTCACACGCGACGGGCGGATGTCCGTCAGCGTTGTGGCCGAGAACGTGCACATCTCACGGGCACACGCCTACGCCCGGATTTCACGCCTCACCTCCACCGGTGTGCTGACGAAGTTCACGGCGTTGGTTGACCCGGTCAAGGCGGGGCTGAAATCGAGCGCCTACGTGACGTTGAAGGTCAGCCAGCATGTCTGGCGGGAGCTGCGTGAAGAGCTGCGCGCCATCCCCGAGGTGGCCCATATTGCCTTGGTGGGTGGCGACTTTGACGTGATTCTCCTCGTGCGGGCGGAGGACAACCAAGGACTGCGACGGGTCATCTTCGACCAACTGCAATCCATGCCCGGCGTTCTGGACACACAGACGTTCCTGATCTTCGAGGATTTGGATACCCGGTGACTTGTGGCCGGGCCGGGGCTACGCTGAAGCCATGAATCCCACACCGGAAAACACTGCGTCCAAAGCCACCGAGCTACTCGGCCTCCATCAAGCCCCAGAAGTTTTGCAGCTGGTCAATGTCTGGGATGTCATCACGGCGAAGGTGATCTCCGATCTCCCTGGCACCAAGGCTCTGGCCACGGCCGGCCACTCTATTGCCGCGGCCTTTGGCTATAAAGACGGAGAGCACATCCCGTTGGCCACCATGATTGAGGCCGTGGGCCGCATCGCCGCTTCAACCGATCTTCCCGTCACTGCTGACTTGGACCGCGGCTACGGAAACCCGGGCGAGACCGTCCGGAAAGCTATTGGCGTTGGCATCGTGGGGGCCAACATCGAGGATCAGATGCGGCCGCTCGCGCAAGCCGTGGCGCAGATGAAGGCGGCCGCGGACGCGGGTGCCGCAGAAGGAATCGACTTTGTCCTCAACGCCCGCACGGACGCGTTCCTGCTCGGTGCGGACCATGACCCCCGCGAAGTCCTCGAGTCCGCCGTCGAACGCGGCCGCGCCTATTTGGAGGTCGGCGCCGCCTGCATCTTCGTTCCCGGCAAGTTGGACGAACCCACTGTCAAGGCACTCGTGGCCGGCATCGGGAGCGGAAAGGTGAGCGTCATCAGTGTCCCGGGATCGCTTTCCCCGGCCAAGCTCCAGGAGTTGGGCGTGGCCCGAATCTCTTACGGCCCGTGGACGCAGCGCGTGGCCCTGACGGCGTTGGCCGACGCCGCCACGGCACTCATGAACAATGGCGCACTACCGGAAGGCACCCGCACGCTGAACTGAATTTCGGGCGCGCCCAAAGCTGCGAGGATTGAGACATGAAGAATCACCACACACTCCGGGCCGAAGCTGCCGAAACCGCCATCGCAGTCCAGGAAGCCCCGGCCGTGAACGGGCTGGTCTTCATGACGGCAGGATTGGGCGCGCTGTTTTCGGCCCTGATGCTGTTCCTGGGCGCAGGTGACCCCGCCACCATTAGCGCACCCGTATTCTTCCTCACGCCTTTGGTCCCGGCCATCTGCGCGGCGCTCCTGTGGGCTCCGCTGTCCTTCACGAAGGGTACGGAGGCCCGCCGCCAGACTATCTCGGCCGCTGGGGTCCTGGTCATTGTTGGCGCCATCTTTTTCTTCGTTGAGTGGTCGGCACGCTTTGAGCTGAGCTTGTTCTTTGCACTCATGCTCTTTGCCTGGGGCAGCCGCCTCAAACACAACCCGCTGAAGTGGGCGGCACTGCCCTACCTGGCCGCCGCGATTGCCCTGCGTGTGTTCGATTTCCCAGGCGAAGCGTTTATCCTCATTGCCCTCGGTGTTCTGACGGCAGCATGGCCGTTTGCCTCTCGACGCTTGGCTGGGCAAAACTCCGCTTAGGCGAGCGCCGGTGAATCGGCCGGGACAAGGAACTTCACGGCCGCAGGCAGGACTTCTACGAGAGCGGGCAGCGTTGCCACCTTCTCGCCGTCGGCGTAGAGATTCAACGGCTTGCTGGCACTGATATTTACTGTGCTCCCCCGTGTGAAGCTGATGTTCGGCTGTCCGAGATGGGCGCCCCGGTAGGAACGCAGGTAGGTGATCGCCACACCGAGAATCGTGGCGCGGCCCAGTGAGACTACATCAAGCCTGCCGTCGTCGGCCTTGGCAAGTGGGGCGATCCGCAGACCTCCCCCGTATTGGCCGACATTCCCGACGGCCACAAGCCACCCTGGGAAGCTGCTCTCCTTCCCATCTACCGACACGGTGAAGGTCACGTTTTTCCAGTCCAGGAAGGCTCTGATCCCGCCGTACAGGTACACAAACGGCCCCAGATTCAGGCGCGCGTTGTTGCCATATTCGTTGGCGAGACCATCAAAGCCTGCATTGGCGACACCCAGATAGGGACGTCCGTTGGCGAGGCCAAGATCGAGTTCACGCACTGTCAGCCGGCTCAGGCTCTGAACTGCCTTGACCGGGTCAAGGGCCAACCCCAGCCGCCGCACCGTGTCGTTGCCTCGCCCTCCGGCGAGGGCAAGAACGACGGCGCCCGACTCCCGTGCTCCTGCGGCGGCGGCCCCGAGGAAACCATCTCCGCCCAAGACAGCCACAAGGCTGTCTGGAGCTGCGGCACGCGTCTGCTCTGTTGCATCCGCCAGGCTGGCGGTCACTGAAACTTCGAGGGAGAAGCCCGCATCCCGCAGTGCCTGCGCCGTCCGGGTCAGCAGCCGCAAACCGCGCCCGCGGCCCGATGTTGGGTTGACGAGGAGCAAGGCGCTCACCATGCGGCTCCTGCGCCAGCGGCCAGCGATGCTGCGAGCGCCAGAATTTCCACTGCGGGGCCCTGCGCCTTCTGTGCGTCGGCAGGCACGAAACCCAACCGGGTGCGCCGTTCCAGCAGGTCTTCCACGCTGGCGGCCCCTTCCGCCTGCACTGCGAAAAGCAACTCCGCGCCGGTGATTGGTGTCCCCTCGGACAGGGGCTCCGCAAGGCGCGGATCCGCCTGTCCAAGCGCCTGCACGGCGGAGGCCTCGGTGCCGTATTTCGCCACCAGCCGGGCCGGGGCGTCGACCCTACTGAGCTCCCTGGCGGACGCGGCCCCCACCAGCGGCAGGGTCTTGGTCCGGCAGGGGGCCGCAACCCCAAGGCGAGCGATCACGGCGTCGACCGCGTCCTGGGCCATGCGCCGATACGTGGTCATTTTCCCGCCCACCACGGTGATGGGCTGGCCCGGAACGTCTCGGACCAGGTGTCGCCGGGAAATATCGGCGGTTTCGTCCCCGGCGTGCGCAACTCGCACGAGCGGCCGCAACCCCGCAAAAGAGCCAACGACGTCATCGCGCGTCAGCGGCACCGCCAGTGTGGTGTTGACAATGCCAAGGAGGAAATCGACGTCGTGCTCCGGAACCCCGGGATGATGCCCGTCAGCGGTTTGGTCCTCCTCGTCGGTGAGCCCGATGTATACCAGACCGTCCGGCTGGGGCAGAACGAAAACGTACCGGCCAAAGTGTCCCGGCACGGCGACTGTGTGCGCGGCGTGGGGATTGCCAAGCCGCTCCGCCCGCACCACGAGGTGCGTGCCGCGACTGGGTGTCATGCTCAGATCCGGCTCGAAGTCGGCGGCCCACACACCGGTTGCGTTCACAACGGCCCGGGCCCGGATTCGCACCGTTGCCCCCGTCCGACTGTCGACGGCGTCAACAGTTTCCGCCGTCAGGGCTGTGGCCTTCACGTCTCGCAGGATGTGCGCGCCCAGCCCGGCGGCGGTCCGGGCGATGCCGATCACCAGCCGGGCGTCGTCCACCACCTGTCCATCCCAGTACAAATAGCCGCGGCGCAGTTTTTTCTCGTCCAGCCCCGGCACCAGGGCACCGACTGCCTGGCGGGAGAGCAGCTGCGGGCGCGGCAGCACCGAGCTACCCAGTCCGGAGAGCCTGCGCAACACGTCATAGATGACCACGCCGGCGCCGGCAGCCAATCCTTCCCAGACGGGGGCCTTGCGTGCGTCCGGGATGACAAAGGCGAGCGGATGCACCAAATGCGGGGCGATCCTGCCCATGAGCCAGCGCCGCTCCACGGCAGATTCCCAGGCGACCGGGAAGTCCATTTTTGCCAGATAGCGCAGGCCTCCGTGAATGAGTTTGGAGCTGTAGCCACTTGTTCCGGAGGCCAGATCACCGCTCTCAACCAAGGCAACGCTCAGGCCGCGGCTCACGGCATCCAGGGCAACACCCACCCCGGTGATACCGCCGCCCACCACGGCAACATCCACGGTATGGCCGGCAAGGTGTTCCAGGGATCGCTGGCGGGTGGCGTCGTTGATCCAGGTGGGGTTGGTCATGCCCATTCCTCGTCGTTGGCTTCACGGTCGGCTTCACGGTCGGCAGGGCCTTGTGGCGTGAGGTAGCGTTCCAACATCTTCTTCAGTTCCGTCAGGGAGTCATCGAAGGTGCCCATTTTCAGGAGCACCCGCGAGGACAGAGCGACACCCTGTAACGCCAGCAGCAGTGTGGTGGCCGTGCCCGTAGAGGCTTCGATACTGCCATCGGCGGCACCGGCCTCGAGCAGTGAATGCAACTGCTCGAGAATGAGCTGCTGGCTCGCCCCGAACCTGTCGGTGACATACGGGATCAGGAATTCCGGGTCGCGCTCGGCGATGGAGCCCAGCACTTCCGAGGTGGCAAACACACGCACGCTTTCCACCGCGAAGTGCACCAGCTGTTCACGTCCCGTGCCGGCGGGCGTTCCCGTCCGCACGGTGCCGGCGTAGAAGCGGAATTCCTGGGTCAGGGCCGCCAGAACGGCGTTCTCCACCGAACCCATGCGACGGTAAAACGTCATGCGGGAAATGCCGGCCCGTTCGGCAATGTCGTTGGCCGTGGTGCGCCTGACGCCGTGGAGCACCACGGCATCCCGGATGGCGGTGAGGAGCTTTTCGTCAACGGGAGCGCTGGTACGTTGTGACTGCATGTGTCACACTGTATCTCATGGTGACCCATCTCACAGAGGAAATTTCCCCGTCGGTTTGGTACGGATGGGGTGACCCGGCTCGTGCAAATCCGCTGGCGCCCGGCGCGCTGGAATTTCTGCGCCGCACCCTTGGGCTGGCCAGTGTTGCGGCCGTCCACCCTCCGGTTGATTTGTCCGAGGTTCGCGTCGGCCCCGTTTCCCTTAGTGACGCTGCCCTGAGCGAGCTCCGCGCCATCACCGGCGCCGAACACGTCTCAACTGACGCTACTGAGCGCATTCTGCACGCCGGAGGGAAAAGCACCCCTGACCTCCTACGGCGACGTGCCGGGGACGCCTTGGACGCACCCGACGCAGTTGTATTTCCAGGCAACGCCGAAGAGGTACGGAAAATCCTGGCCCTGTGTGTGGAACGAAAACTGGCGGTGGTAACTTTTGGCGGCGGCACCTCAGTGGTGGGCGGGGTGGAGCCGTTGCGCGGACGTTTTGATGGCGTCATCACCCTCGACATGCGGCGCATGAACCGGCTGCTGCACCTTGACCCGCTGTCCCGCACGGCGAGCTTTGAGGCCGGTATCAGGGGCCCGGCCATCGAAGCCGCACTTGCCCCACATGGCCTAACGCTGGGACATTTTCCACAAAGCCACCAAGAGGCAACGTTGGGCGGCTACGTCGCGACCCGCTCCTCCGGCCAAGCTTCTACCGGCTACGGCCGCTCCGACGAACT
>JBKKBD010000188.1:0-10337 GCA_046714315.1 Specibacter sp. | reverse complement strand
CGGCAAAGTAGTGCGCGCTGAGGACCTTGGAATTGCAGGCGGTGCCGTCAAAATCGGCGCCCGTCTCGACACCCTTTTGGCATTCGCCCGAGAAGGTTTCGCCGTTGGCCTTAAGCATGGCGATGTTGCCATCGTCGGTGCGGTAGGGGACGCCTACCTGTGGCTCGCCGGTCAGCGGCAGGACCTCATCGCCGGCAAAGAAGGGGCTTGACGGCGTGTATCCGGTGTCGATGATGCCAACAACAACGCCTTCGCCGGCCTTGTTCTGTCCGCCAAACTTCTTGTTCCAGCTGCCATTCTGGCCGCTGAGCCCGAGGAAGTCCGTGCTGGAATAATCTGGTGTGTTCTCGGTGTCAGGGGCCACGGTCAGGACACTTGGGTCCTTGGCCAGGGCCAGCGCCTGATCTGCCGAAAGATCTGCGGAGAAACCGTTGAGGGCAGCCGTGAAGGTGCGCTTGACGGTGACGTTTTCCGTCTTGGCAACGGTGGCCTGCTTGTTCTCCAGGTGAGCCTTGTACTTCTTGACTTCGGGCCGCGAAGAGTCAAGCTTTTTCCCGGACTGTGGCTTGGTGGCACTCAGGCCGGCCGTGCCGCCGTCGTACATGGCGATGGGCTGTTCGGCGAGGACAACAATGTAGCGTCCGGCTTGGTAGTCAAGCGGATCAATGTCCGTTGCAGAAATACCGGGTGGGGTGGGCTGGCTCGGGTTGGCCGATGCTGGCAGTGCCCCCACTGTGACAAAAAGCAATGGAAGGCCGGCGCAAAGTGCCACGGCCTTTCGCATTCCTGAGTTGCGAAAGAGAGTTCTTCCCGTTCGTTTCATGGCGCTGTGAACCTTTCGACAGGATCTCCGCCAAGCGTCTTGCCTGACGGGTGCAACATGGCAGGCCGGCCGGCATCCAGAGTGATGATTTAGGGTGCGGTGAACCGTCGAAGCCAACTAAAACAGGCTACCGGCCAGTATGGCATTTGTGAGCTAAGGCACAGCGTGAAACTTGTGGACTGTCCAAATGGTTAGGCGCGCGGGGCGTTCTTCGTCAGCAGCCGGGCGGGGCGATGTACTGGTAGGTCAAGGCCAGATCGTAGCTCATGACCGTGTGGGCGGCCGTCCGCTCCCAGCCAAAGGCGCCGGCAAACACAGAGGCGGCGCGGCCCATATCGATGCGGGTTTCGCCAAAATCGTGCAGGGATGCGATGGCTTCGGCCCACAACTTTGGCGAACGGCCGTCAACCAGCAGGCCGGTGCGTCCGTCGCTGACAGCGCGGGGTAGCCCGCCAACATTTGTGGCGATGACGGGTGTGCCGCAGGCCTGCGCTTCCAGGGCTACCAAACCAAAAGACTCGCTGGAGGATGGCACGGCCACGACGCTGGCGCTGCGGTACCAATCGGCTAGTTTCGCCGAGTCAACAGGCGGGTGGATGGTGGCCCTGGTGGACAATCCCGAATCGTTAATAAGTGCCTGGAGATCGTACCGGTCATTACCGCTGCGGGAGCCAAGGAAAGAGAGCTGCAGATCGATGTCGGGGCGTTCCGCGCGCAAGATGGCGGCGGCCTTGACCAGCACGTGCGGCCCCTTGAGACGCTGCATGCGTCCGGCGAAAACCACGTGGAAGCGCCCTGGAGCGATGCCCAACTCCTTGCGGGACCGGTCCCGGAATGCGGGTTTGAAGACCTTCAGGTCGACGCCGGGGGACACCACATCGATGCGCTGCTCGCAGCCGTCATAGTGGCGTTCGAGCTCGGCTGCCTCTGCCGTGGTGTTCGCGATCAGGCGTGTTGCCGCGGCCACAATGTGCTGTTCACCGTCTTCGCGGATGCCGGGCTCGGCCGTCTGCCCCTGCGGTAGATGGTGGTTCTTGACGCGGGCCATGGTGTGCATCGTGTGCACCATCGGCAGGTCAAGGCGTTTGGCAACCAGAAGTCCGGCCATGCCGGATACCCAGTAGTGCGAGTGGATGACGCGGACCGGCTCACCGGGAAGCGCGGCAACATGAGCGGCGACCGCGTCGGCCATCTCGGTGATCAGTTCCGGGAGGGCTTCCTTGGAAACCTTGGAAAAGGGGCCCGCCGTGATGTGGTGGACATTCACGAGAGGGGCGAGCATGACGTTCTCCGGCTGCGCGGCCGAGGTGCGCCGGGTATAGATGTCAACGGCCACACCGGTGGCAGCCAGTTCCAGGGCGAGATGCCGGACATAGACGTTCATGCCGCCGGCGTCGCCTCCGCCAGGCTGATCGAGCGGGGACGTGTGGAGGGAGAGCATGGCGACACGCCGAATCTGATGCACTGCTACCTCCCTTGACGCTTTGGCCGGGCCGGTGGGCCCTGTAATTCTTGTGTGCGGTACGTGGATGCGCACAGCCCGTGGGTGCGGCGGCACGTAAATACCTTGACTATCTTCCCACTGGAGGGGCCCGCATGCCATCCGACGGCGGACGGGGACACCGCGATTTCCGCGCCACCATGCGCTGTGACCGGCCGCACGGACGCGCAGGGGCGGCGTGACTCCCAGAAAAAAGGCCTAAAATGGGCAGGTGAGCCCTTTCGTTGTGCCAGTTCCTGCCCCGAGTTACGGTCTTGAACGGCAAGCCATCATTGACCTGTCCGCGATCGCCAACAATATCCGTCATCTGCGTGAGCTTGCCGCGCCGGCCAAGTTCATGGCCGTTGTCAAGGCCGACGCCTACGGGCACGGCATGATTCAAGTAGCCCGCACCGCTGTGGCTGCCGGCGCGCAGTGGCTGGGAACGGCCCACGTCTCCGAGGGCCTTGCGCTCCGCGCCGCTGGGCTGGAGGTGCCGGTGCTTTCGTGGCTACACACACAGGACACCGATTTCACGGCTGCCGTGGCCAACGAGATTGATCTGGGGTGTTCGGGTTGGGAACTTGAGCGCATTGTTGCCGCCGCTCGCGAACTCCAACGCCCGGCGCGGATACACCTAAAAGTTGACACCGGTTTGGGGCGCAACGGGTGCTCCCGTGAGAATTGGCCTGCGCTGGCCAAGGCCGCCGTGGAGTACCAGACGCAGGGCCTGTTGCGCGTGGTTGGCGTGTTCAGCCACCTTGCCGTGGCGGATGAACCCCAACGCCCCGAAACCGATGAACAGCTGGAACGGTTCCGCGAGGCCGTCGCGGTGGCCGAGGCCGCCGGCGCCCAGCTTGAGGTCCGGCACATCGCCAACACTCCGGCCACCCTGTCCCGCCCCGACTCCCATTTCGACATGGTCCGTGTGGGGCTTGGTATCTATGGGCTTTCGCCGTTTGAGGACCGCACCTCCGCGCAGCTTGGACTGGTTCCGGCCATGACACTGCAGACCCAGATCGCACTGTGCAAGGACGTCCCCACCGGCCAAGGCGTCTCTTACGGGCTGAACTTCATTTCCGAGGTGGCCACAACCTTGGGGCTGGTTCCGGTCGGTTATGCGGACGGCATTCCGCGCATCGCCACGGGTGGCCCGGTCCGGGTCAACGGCGTCACCTACCCCGTGGTGGGACGCATCGCCATGGATCAAATGGTCATTGATTTGGGCCCTAACGCCCACGAGGGATTTGTCGAGGGGGTTGTTTCGGGTTCCGCTCTCGGTGCTACCGCCGTGCTGTTCGGCAATGGGGCCGACGGCGGACCTCTCGTTGAGCAGTGGGCGGCGGCGGCCGGGACAGTCAACTATGAGATTGTGACCAGGATCAGCCCGCGCGTCCCGCGCCGGTACATAGGCGGGGCCGTATGAGCGTCTGGGAATTTGCCACCGGCACCGCCGAGCAAACGCAGCAGCTGGCCGGGAATCTAGCCGCACTGCTGCGCGCCGGCGACCTGATCATCCTCAGCGGCGAACTCGGCGCCGGAAAGACCACCTTCACGCAGGGACTTGGCCGCAGCCTTGGCGTGCGCGAAGGCATCATTTCACCAACATTTGTGCTGGTGCGCATCCATCCGAACATGCCCCACGGCCCCAACCCGGGTGGCCCGGATCTGGTCCACGTTGATGCCTACAGGCTGGGCACGCCCGGTGAAATCGATGACATCGACCTGGAAAACACCATGGATTCCTCGGTGACGGTGGTTGAATGGGGCGTCGACAGGGTGGAGCATCTGGCGGCCAGCCGGCTGGAAATTGATTTGGTGCGCGCCGTGGGCGGCTCGCTGCGGGCCGCAAGCGCCGCGCCTTTTGTTGCTGAAACAGACTTTTCAGACACAGACTTTTCCGCCAGCTTCGATGCTGACGAGGACGACGACGAACCCCGCACCTTACGCCTGAACGCCGTGGGTCCACGCTGGGAGGGCACCGATTTTTCGGTGCTCGGCCAGCTTGTGAACACAACAGAATAGAAAAGAATTACGTGCGAATACTGACCATTGACACCTCGGCCGTTGCCAGCGCAGCCATCCTTGACTTTGATCCGCTGAATCCGGTGAAGACGGCAGAGGTGCTGGCAAATTTTGCCACCGAGGACACTCGCAGTCACGCCGAGGTGCTGGCGCCCGGAGTGAAGTCCCTGTTTGGTGATCCTGTCACCGAGGGCCCGGCGTTGGATGCCATTGTAGTGGGCACCGGCCCGGGGCCGTTCACCGGCCTGCGTTCCGGCATTGCCATGGCCCGAACACTCAGCTTTACGTGGGGCGTTCCGCTGTACGGCATGATGAGCCTTGACGCCCTAGCCCACCAGGTCTTTAACTCTCCCGAATACCGCGACGGCGTGGCCGTAGCCCCGCTTGCTGTGCGGGACTTTGTCATTGCCACCGATGCTCGGCGCAAGGAAGTGTATTGGGCCAAATACAGCGCCGGTGCCCAACTGCTGGACGGGCCGCATGTGGGCCCAGCGGATGACATCTTCGGTGTTCAGGTCTTTGGCGCAGGTGCCGGCCTCTATGAGGACGTGCTGACCGCCAACCGCTGCACCGTTTACGCCCCCTTTGCCCAGGCCCAGCCAACAGCACTTGACCTGGGACGTGCTGCAGCCCGAAAGATCACGGCCGCTGGTTCCTTGGCAGGAGCCGGACTGCTGGATTCAACCCCGCTCTACCTGCGCGAATCCGATGCCAAGGTTCCCGGCCCGCGGAAGCGGGCCCTCTAGTGACCCGCATGGAAAAGACCACGGCGAACAAGCGGCCCGCCGAGCTCCGCGACATGGTTGCAGCCGACATTGACTTCATTACGGCACTGGACCTGCAGCTCTTTGGCGTGGACTCCTGGCCGCGCGAGATGTTTGTCGGTGAGCTGGCCCAGCCCGAAACCCGGCGGTACATCATCGCGGAGCTGCCATCCGGCGTCGAACGCCAAGAAAAGCAGATTGCGGGTTACGCCGGACTGATGTGCGTGCCGCCCATCGGCGACATCCAGACCATTGGCGTACTGCCGGAATTTGAGGGTCGCGGCATTGCCCGGGCCATGCTTGACGAGCTCATCGCCGAGGCCGGGCGCCGCGGTGCCGATGACATCATGCTGGAGGTCAGCTCCGCCAACCCGCGTGCGCAGCAGCTGTACAAACGCTATGGATTTGAGCACATTCACACCCGGCGCCGGTACTACCGAGACGGCTCGGACGGGCTGATCATGCGCCTGCCGCTGGCCGCCGACCACACCACCACAGACTCGAAGGACCCGTCATGAACCAGGCCAACCCGCTGATTTTGGGGATTGAATCCTCGTGCGATGAAACCGGCGTGGGGCTGGTCCGAGGCACGGAACTGCTGACCAACACGGTGTCCTCGTCCATGGAAGAGCACGTCCGTTTTGGAGGTGTCATCCCGGAGATCGCTTCCCGTGCACACCTTGACGCTTTCGTGCCAACGCTGCAACAGGCGCTGGCGGATGCCGGCGTGACGTTGGCAGATGTGGATGCCATCGCCGTGACGAGCGGCCCCGGACTGGCCGGCGCGCTCATGGTCGGTGTCAGCGCCGCCAAGGCCTTGGCCCTGGCAACGGGCAAGCCGCTGTACGCCATCAACCATTTGGTGGCCCACGTGGGCGTTGGCCTGTTGGATGAATCCATCGCCGCCGTGACCGAGGCCGGGCAACTGCCCGAAAACCTTGGCGCCCTGCTGGTGTCCGGCGGCCATACGGAGATCCTGCGCGTACGCAGCATCGCCTCCGATGTGGAACTCCTCGGGGCAACCATCGACGACGCCGCCGGTGAAGCCTTTGACAAGGTGGCCCGCCTGCTCGGGCTGAAGTACCCGGGTGGGCCGGCCATCGACAGGCTGGCTCGCGAAGGAAATGCGAAGGCCGTCAGGTTCCCGCGTGGCTTGACCATGCCCAAGTACATGGGCACGGCGGAGGCGCCGGGCCCGCACCGTTATGACTTCTCCTTCTCCGGGCTCAAGACCGCCGTGGCCCGCTGTGTGGAAGGCTACGAGGCCCGCGGCGAGGACGTCCCGGTTGCCGACATTGCGGCATCGTTCCAGGAGGCTGTTCTTGATGTCATCACGGCCAAGGCTGTGCTGGCCTGCAAGGAACAGGGCATCACCACCCTGCTCCTCGGTGGTGGCGTGGCGGCAAACTCGCGCCTGCGCGAACTGGCGCAGCAGCGGTGTTTGGCGGCCGGCATTACGCTGTTGGTCCCCAAGCTCTCACTGTGCACGGACAACGGCGCCATGGTCGCGGCGTTGGGTGCGCAGCTGGTCATGAACGGGGTGGCTCCCAGCGATCTGGCGTTCGCCCCGGATTCCTCCATGCCGGTGACGAGCATCAGCCTGTAGTTTCGTCTTAGAACGTTCGACGCCGGAGCCTGGCTACGCGGTAAACGATCCCCACCGCGAACATCACCAACCCGGCCAGCACCGCCTCGAGCGGCAGGGTGGCAACTAACAGCAGGCAGGCCGCGGCGCCGATGAGCTGCAGGGCCTTGGGATAGCGGCGGTCTGCGGCTGCTTGGGTGAACGCCGCAATGTTGGCCACGAGATAGTAGACCAGCACGCCGAAAGATGAGAATCCAATGGCACCGCGCAGATCGGCGAAGGCAATGATCAAGGCGATGGCCGCGCCAAGCGCCAGTTCGGCCCGATGCGGCACCTGGAACTTGGGGTGAATTGCGGCAAACCAGTGCGGGAAATCGCCCTCCCGTGCCATGGCCAGTGACGTTCTGCCCAGCCCTGCCACGAGGGCCAGCAGCGCACCCAAGGAGGCTAGCGCCGCACCCAAACGGACCACGGGCCCGGCCCAGGCCCAAGCTCCCGAGGCCACCGCGGCCGCGAGGGGAGCGGGGGTGGCGGCTACGCGGTCGGGCCCTAGCGTGGCGAGAAGCGTCACGCCCACCACGGCGTAAATGACGGCGGCGATGGCCAGAGCCAGCAAGATGGCCCGCGGGATGGTGTGCCGCGGATTCCTGACTTCCTCACCCAACGTGGCAATCCGGGCGTAGCCAGCAAAGGCGAAGAACAGCAGCCCGGCCGATTGCAAAATTCCGTACCAGCCATGTGCGAACAGCCCGCCGCCGTCCATGTTTCCAGCGATGTTGCCGCCGTTGGAACTGCCCGCCCACGCAGCCGACACCGCAAGGGCCAAGGCAATCAACACGGCCACCACAATGATCCGGGCCAACGCGGCAGTCCGGCTGATACCCCGATAGTTCACCGCTACCAAAAGTACGACGGCGGCAATCGCCACCGGCCGCTCCCACCCCGCGGGCGCGGCGTAAGCGGCAAAGGTCATGGCCATGGCGGCGCTGCTGGCCACCTTGCCCACCACAAATCCCCAGCCGGCCAGGAATCCGGGCCAGGGCCCCAACCGCTCACGGCCGTAGATATAGGTGCCGCCGGAGGTTGGATAAGCCGCCGCCAGCTGTGCCGAGGATGTCGCGTTGCAGTAGGCCACGAACGCCGCGATGACCAGGCCAATCAACAATCCGGAACCGGCCGCCTGGGCCGCCGGTGTGAATGCGGCAAAAACGCCCGCGCCGATCATGGAGCCGAGCCCCACCACCACAGCGTCGAAGGTTCCCAATCGGCGGGCTAGATGCGGCGGGCTACTCATTGCACTGATAGTACTGACTCTGAGTGAACGCCGCATGAACACCCCCGCCGCGGACAGTAGACAGGGCACGAGGTCTAGGCGGAATGCGCAGGCTCCTCATTGTCGATGGTTGCGGTTTCAGGTGTTGGACGTTGGGCCGAGCTGGCCATGCGACGCTTGCTCACTACGCTGATCAGGCCGGGCGCCACAGAGATAACTACCAAGAGAATTGCTATGACGTCGACATTGCTGGCCACGATTTCATAGCGGCCCAGCCATGTCCCCAAGAGCGTGATGGAGCCGGCCCAGCCCACGGCACCGGCAATGTTCCACAGTGCGAATTTCCGATAGTTATAGTGGGCAACGCCGGCCACCAGCGGAGCGTAGGTACGCACAACGGGCACAAAGCGAGCCAAGACCAGCGCCCAGCCGCCGTGCTTGGCGAAGAATTCCTCGGTCTCCGCCAGGTACTTGGTCTTGAGGATGCGGGCATCATCCTTGAACCAGCGGCGGCCAAACTTCCTCCCCAACATGTAGCCCACCTGATCGCCGGCAATGGCGGCGACTATTACCACTCCGATCAGCACGGAAAGAGATAGGTTGAGCTGCTGGTGCAGGAGACCGGCGGTGAAGAGGAGCGAATCCCCTGGCAGAAATGGAAACAGGAGGCCTGATTCGACGAACACGATCAAGGCCACCACGGCGAGGGTCGCGGGGCCCAATCCGCTTAGAAGTACAGCCGGGTCAAGTGCAGACAGCAGCCCAGATACTGATGAAACGTTGACAGGTAGCAAGAGGGGGCCTCGATTACGAATGCGGGTTGGCTGGGGCAGCGGAGGTGCCGTCTTCAACGGTAGGCGTGCTGGCTGTGCGGATTGCTTGCCGAAGCTGTGCAGACCGGATGCGGTGTGCCGCCCCAACGAAACGCTCTCCCCAACAGGGCTTAACCCATTACGCTCTCCCCGGAAAGGAGAGAGCGTAATGGGTTAAAGCCCCAAAGGTGAGGGAGCGTCGGTGGGTTAGAGGGCGGAGAAACGCAGGTGCAGCGTCCTTGCCTCCGGCCGCAACGCGAAGTCCGGCCACACATCCGGACCGCACGCCCGCGAACCCAGACCGTGCTGCGCCGCATCAAGGTAGAGGTAGTTATTCTTTGATGTCGGAAGCTCGTGCGGGTGCCCGGAGTTGGCGATTTCCTGGGCCGTGTTCCGCGTCAGCGTGAACCCGGGACGGCGTCCCAGCGCGTCGGGATCGGCCTCAACGCGAAGCCATGGGGTTCCCTCTCGGGCCAGCTCCAACTGGCGCAAATCGCTCCGGTGCCCCGTTTCCTGTGGACGGGCGTAGTTGACATTGAGCTCGTCAATCGACGCCTTGTGTGCTCCCACCACGGTTGCGTGCATGCTATCCGGGTACGATTCACGCGGACCTGCGCCAAACCATGATGCCCCGTCAACGTCTGTGGGCAGATCCAAGCGGACGCCGATCCGTGGGAACACCAGGTCCCAACCCGCGCTGGGAGCGATGTCGATGCGCAGCCACAGCTCTTCACCGTCAAGCTGCCAGTGCTCCTCCACCGCAACGGAGTTGCCGCTGTCGGCAGCGGCATAGCGAGTGCGAACCCGTAGCCCGTTCGGAAGAGCGGCAACGTCCTCAACACGGCGGGTCAGGCGGTCCAGTCCTGCCTGCTTCCACACGGTCTCCGACGACGGCGCCGGAACGCCGCGTCCGGCATTGAGCCACGGATCCTCCGGGCCGTAAGAACCGAAGCCATTGCCCTTGTCATTGTCCGTGGGCGCACGCCACAGCTCGAGCCGGGGACCGGCAACAGGCAAGCCGGCCAGCGAAACCAGCGTTCCGGCGTCGAACGTGGCAGGGCCAAGCTCCACGGGGAGCGCATCATCGGTGACTGAGGCCGGACGCGGCGAGCGCGGAGCAGGCTGCGCTGCCGTGAGATCCAGCTGAGTTTCGCTGAGCGGGTGCCCGGCGGGAGCCCACGGCGTCGCCTTGGCCAGCACGGCCTGAACACTGAGCCAGGTCTCGCCGTCCGGTGCGGCAGTAACCGGCGGCAGAGCCAAGGTGGCTGATTCACCAGGTTCCAACGCACCGCGGGCTCCGTTGGCTGCCAGCTCGCCCGCGGCGGCAACGGTGCCGTTGTGCTCTACCCGCCAGCGAAGCACGACGTCGGACGCGTCAGCTGTGTGCCGCAGGTTGGCTACCGTGAGGCTCGGGTTTCCGGCGTCGTCCAGGGTCAGGCCGAGGCGGATGGGGGAGACGATCTGCTTGTACTCGAACAGGCCCGGCGTAGGCGTGGAATCGGAGAGAACCATGCCGTCCATGACGAAGTTGGAATCGTGAACCACCTCGTCGAAGTCGCCACCGTAGGCAAAGAA
>JBKKBD010000187.1:0-16468 GCA_046714315.1 Specibacter sp. | reverse complement strand
GCGTATTCCGTGGCTGTGGCGCCACGTTCCTGGTCGTCACTTTCGGCGAGTCGAAGCCGGGCCCACCAGAGGGCCGGCAATGCAGTTGAAAAAACGTAAACCATGAACATGTCATTGCCTTCCGATTGGCGGTTTCTCGCCTGAGACCAGGCAGCTCGCCTCGAGCTGCTCCGGGTGGCATGACGCAGCCCCGGTGTTGTCCACTAAACGCCGCCCGGAACCCCCATTCCAGAGTGCTGACCACTCGAATGTGCGCCGGGGCACAAAAATGAGTACTCGTATCGAGTACCTAGTTGTTCACGCCGTGCCGCTGCAGCTGGCCCCGAACCTCGGCGGCTCGTTGCGAAGCAGCAGTCATGCGAGTGAACTCGCGTTCGCGGCGCTCGGAAATTAGCGCGGCCAGGAAAACATCCGGGGGAGTGCCCGGCGCCGGCAATGGAGCCACGAACGCGCTGGCCTCGTTGGCCAGCTCGACCCCTAAAGATAGCCGTGAGGCCGGCGCCATGGATTGTCCTTGGCGCAGGTACATGGCGATGCGCCGCGCCAGCGTGTCGGGCAGGCGGCCAATATCGGCAAGGGCCGCCCACTGAGCCAGCTGTGGATGGACAGACACCTGAAGCGGAATCACTTTTGCCACGCGGTCGCGGATGGCGTAGGTGCCGGCGAGCATGTCGCCGAGCCTCTTGGATTTCTCATTGAACAAGGAGACCAGACATGCGACGGAACCAAGCGACATGTAAATTTCGAAGACTGCCAACAGCGCGCGGATCATGGCCTGACGAAAACGGATGGAGCCGCCGTCGTCCCTCACAATCCGCAGGCCCATGGCCAACTTTCCCAACGACTTCCCGCGGGTGAGCGTCTCCACCGTGATGGGCGCGATCACCAGCAAAGTCACCACCATGACAAGCATGATGGCCCTCGTGGCCGCACCGTCGATCACCACGGGAAGCGCCGAAAAGAGCAGTATCAACCCGATGCCCACAATGATGGTGGCCACTACATCGATCGCCGTGGCCAAGGAGCGCGCGGCAAAGGATGCGGGACGAAGCTCAAGGACAACGGCTTCGCCGGTAATGATTGCGGACATGCAATCAGTCTATCCACGTGCCGCCACCGTTATGCTGGGGCAGATGGACATGGATGCTTTTACAACAGTGCACGGCCCTCAATGGGCGCGCCTCGATGCCCTTGCCCGCAAGCGCCGCCTGACCGGGGACGAGGCTGACGAACTTCTGGAGCTGTACCAAAGCGTCTCGGCGCAGCTCTCATTGATCCGTTCAGTTGCGGCGGAGAGTTCAATCTCGACGTCGCTCTCGGCACCCTTGGCGAATGCCCGGACCCGCTTCACGGGCGCCAAGTCCAACTTTTTCGTTGATACGGCACGGTTCTTTGCCATCTCGCTCCCGGCCGCCTTCTACCGCATTCGGTGGCTGACCGTCATTGTTGGTGCGGTGTTTGTGCTCATCGGGACGCTGTTTGCCGTGTGGACCGCAGGGAACCCGGCCGTCATGGCGGCCATGGGAAGCGACGCTCAGCTGCAGAAACTCGTTGACCACGATTTTGTGAACTACTACTCGGAAAATCCCGCCGCGTCCTTTGCCGGCGCGGTCTGGACGAATAACGCGTGGATCGCTGCGCAATGCGTGGCGTTCGGGATCACGGGGGTTTTTATTCCGTACTCAATCTTCATGAACGCCCAGAGTATTGGCATGACCGCCGGCGTCATGTTTGCCTTCGACAGCGGCGACGTCTTCTTCAGCTACATCCTGCCGCATGGGCTGATGGAGCTGACGGCCATCTTCATCGCCGGTGCCGCCGGATTGCGAATCTTCTGGTCCTGGGTGAGTCCAGGTGCGCAGTCCCGCCTCGATTCGCTGGCCCGAGAAGGCCGATCGCTCATCACCGTCGCCGCTGGCCTGGTCATTGTCTTATTCGTTTCCGGGCTGGTGGAAGGCTTCGTCACGCCCAGTCCGCTCCCGGTCTGGGCCAAGATCACGATCGGAGCCCTGGTCCTGGCCGGCTACTGGGCCTACACCTTTATCCTGGGTGGCCGGGCCGTGCGTGCAGGGGAGACGGGGGATCTCACGGCGGACGACGCCGGAGCTTCCGTCCGCTCCGCCTGAGGCCGTCAGTTCAGCGCTGAGTTTGATTCGGCGGGGCCGTAGCCGCCAACACTGTTGCGAAGTGGTGTGGGTCTGCAAGGTGCGGGAAGTGCCCACTTGCAGGGAACACCTCTATGGTTGCCTGTGGGATCCGCTCCGCAAGCCACTGCAGGTAAGCGGCCTCGGGTTCGCGGCCGGCAACGATACGATACGGTACCGCTTTGTCCCGAAGGTCCTCGAACACATTCTCAAACCTGTACCGCGTGAATTCCGAGGGCTGGTCCATGACCTCGCGCCAATAGCCAGTGACCAGTTCCTGGGTGGGGTGGCTGGTGGAGCGCAGGAGTTCTTGAGCCTCCGGGGGAAGTAGCTCCAGATGGAAACTGGCATGGAAACCCTGCCAGATATTCATGAAATCAGGTCCCATGAGCTGTTCGGCAAGCGAATGAAGTAGCTCAGCAAACCCCTCGGCTTGCAGGGTTTGATCCACGTTGACGACGCCTTGAGCTGGGTACTTCGAGGCGTAGGCGGTGGCAACAATGGCGGACAATGAATGCCCAACCATGACTGGTTCAATCAAACCAGCTTCTTTTACGGCACCATGAACTATTTCGGCGACCGACTCGATGTCATAGCGGGGAGCCGAGTCCGATTCTCCATGTCCCGGCAGGTCCAGCGCGAGAACTTGGCGTGCGGGGTCTCGCTCAAACATGAGATCCAATGCTGGGTTCCACATTGCCCTGTTGAAAGTCAGACCGTGCAAGAGCACCAAGGGGGGACGCCCATCGAAGACGCCTGAGGTGCGTCCAGCCAGTCCGCCGACCTTGATCGTTTTCACCCTGCCAGAGCTTCCCTTGCCATTTGCACGTTCCATCAGGGCGGTCCTTACCGGTTACGGACGCTGAGCACATCTTGCCTTGAGTATTTGACCCCCGCACCCAGTTGTCAACGGCGGTTTTGGGGCTGGATTACGCGCACCGAAGCGTTGCTGCAAAATCCATACTGCCGCCCTGCGACAAAAAGGTGCACTATGGGGCATGGGATTCGAAACCGAAGGCGGAGGAGGAAGCGGCCAACCGCGCATGCTGCCACCGCACCCATGGCACCGATTTGTGGTCTTGGGTGATTCGTTTAGCGAAGGGTTGGATGATCCCGAGCCGCTCAGTTCTGGCGGATACAGGGGATGGGCAGACAGGGTTGCCGAGGAATTGAGCAACGGAGTTCCCGATTTTTCTTACGCGAATCTGGCCGTACGCGGGCAAATGCTGCACCAAGTATTTGCGACCCAGTTGGGCCACGCCCTGGCCTTGCAACCGGATCTAGTTTCCCTGCAGGCTGGCGGGAACGATCTCCTCCACCCCGGAGCCGACCCGGACAAGTTGGCGGCCGAGGTGGAAAACGCCGTCGAGATCTTCGGCGCTCGAGGCGTGAGGGTTCTGATCTTCGTCGGTCCCGATTCGGGGCGGGCCACCGTGCTGGGCCAATTCCGCTCGAAGATCGCCATCTACAACGAAAACCTGCGGGGGATTGCAGAACACCATGGCGCCGTCATCGCAGACCTGTGGTCCATGAACGAGCTGCACGATCCCGGTATGTGGAGCCCCGACCGGCTTCACCCATCCTCCTTGGGTCACCATGCTGTCGCTGGCATGGTCCTGAAGACCTTGAACGTTCCACACGTCTTGGAGGCGCGCTCGCCGAAACCGTTACCGGCGAAAAGCTGGAAACGTGCCCGGGCCGAGGATATCGTCTGGGCGAGAGAGTACTTGGTGCCTTGGGTGGTCCGGGGCATTCGCCATGAATCGCCCACCGGAGGGCACGGCGCCAAGCGACCTATGGCTATGCCACTGAAGTTACCCGAATCTCCCCAATAGTCACCTCAATCCGCGTCCTGGCTGGGGATCTGGTTGCAGTTTGGTAGCGGCGCGGGGTGGCAGACCTTCGCAGTGATGGGGTGCCGGTATCCTTTCGACTTGTGAGCGAGAATTCAAAGCCCCAGGACTCAGCCAAGAACGCTGCACAGGATGCCCCGACCCAGGGCCTCCCGGAGGTAGCACCCAACAACCCTGCTCAAAAGGCGGCCCGCCGTGCGGCAGCCCCCTCCGCGTCTGATCCCGCCACGAAGATCAAGCTGGAGGACGATTCCGACGCCGATGCCGAGCCCATGCGCCCGGCGGCCCGGATGCCCATCCTTCCCAGCGATGACGAGATTGCCGTTGCGTTGTCCAAAAGCGTTGATGACGAAGACTTGGAAACCGGCAAGGGTGACGCCACGCCTACCAGTATGACCACCATGCGTCCGCCGGCCGAAGATGTTGCCAAACGCCAGGCTGCCATGGAAAGGGCCGCCAACACCAAGCCCGTGCTGACCCGTGTCTTCCAGGTGCTGATCGCCGTGTTCTACCCGATCGTGCTGTTGGTTCTTGCCATCCGCCTCGTCACATCTTCCGTTTTCCTCTGGGTTGAATACCACCGCCCGGGCTTCCCGGCTGATTCCTTCGGGTTCACCACAGACGACCGCATGACCTACGGGTCCTACACAGTTGATTACCTGCTGAACCTGTCCCAACCTCGCTACCTTGGCGATCTCGTGGACAAGCTCGGCAGCCCCCTGTTCCTTGCCGGCGAAGTGAACCACATGGCCGACGTCAAGACGGTCATCGTCATGGCTTTCATGGCCGGGCTGGCACTGGCAATCGTCATGGTCATCGGCATGATGTACCTGGCCCGCCGCAGCTTCGGAGGGATCCGCCGAGCCCTGTTCGCCGGATCCATCGCCACACTGGCACTCATCATTGCCATCGGCGTGTTCGCGGCCACCGGGTGGGAGCGCTTCTTCACCGATTTCCACGAGATCTTCTTCACCGACGGCACCTGGACGTTCTACACCGACGACACTCTGATCCGCCTCTTCCCCAGCCAATTCTGGACGGATTCCGGCATCTTCATCGGCGCCTTCGTTCTCATAGTTGCTTCACTGACATTGGCCTTCACCTGGCCCACCAAGGACCGCCGCAAGGCCACCACGGCGGCCAAGCATCCGGGCCGCAGGGCGGCCTAAAGAGCTTTTAAAGCAGTACGACGGCGGCCGAGTTGGCCGCCGTCGTACTACTTTAAGAGGGAAGGGCCCACGCCGCCAGGGTTCCCTGGCCGAGGTACGAGGTTAGGGCGGCGGTGGGGACTAGATCCAGCTGGGGAGCCACATGTGCTGGCGCCAGTAGTCCTGCGTGATCATCTCCGCGGCCCAGATGGGGTAGAAGAATGCGCTGAGTGCCACGGCCAGGACCAGGAAGACGGCGACCACGGTGGCACCTTGCCGTCGGCGCCACGGGGGATCGCCGATCTTGCCCATGACCATGCCCAGCACCATGACGAGGGCCAGGATCATGAATGGTTCGTAGGCGATGGCGTAGAAGAAAAAGATGGTGCGCAGCGGGTAAAAGAGCCACGGCAGGAAGCCCGCCGCGAAGCCGAGCAGGATGGCTCCGGCGCGCCAATCGCGCTTGGCGATCCACACGCCGATGAGGAACAGGATGGCCAGCGAGCCGCCCCACCAGATCAGCGGGTTGCCAAGGCTGGTGACTGCCGCGGTGCACTTGTCCACGGCACAACCGCCGTCGCCGTTCTCGAAATTCTTGACGAAGAATGACGTGGGGCGGCCCATGACAAACCACGACCACGCGTTGGCCTTGTAGGGGTGGTCGGAGCCGAGCCCGGTGTGGAAGGTGTACGCCGTGGAGTGGTAGTGCCAGAGCGAACGCAGGGAATCCGGGATCCAACCCCACATGCTGGAGGGGTTGGTGGCGGCCCAATTGCGGTCGTAGGCGTCCTTGGACAGGAACCATCCGGTCCACGTGGCCAGGTAGGTGACCGCGGCAACCGGAACCATACTGACGAATGCCACGATCCCGTCTTTCCAGACTGTGCCGGCCACCCAGAACTTGATGCCGGCGATCCGCCGAGCGTTCATGTCCCAAATGACGCTCATCAGGCCAAAAGCGGCAAGGAAGAACAGGCCAGACCACTTGGTTCCGATGCACAACCCGAGGGTCACACCGGCGGCGAGACGCCAACAGCGGATTCCTAGCCAAGGTCCATACAGCAGCGCCTTCGCCGGGACCTTGCCATCTGCTCCGGCGAGCTTCGACAGCTTAGCCGCGAGCCGGCGTCGTCCATCATCACGATCCATGAGGATGGCGCCAAAGCTCAGCAGGGCGAAGAACATCACAAAGATGTCCAGTAGCGAAGTCCTTGACTGGACTATTGCGTGGCCATCGACCGCGAAGAGCAGGCCGGCCATGGCTCCCAGGACGGTGGAGCGGAACATCTTTTGCGCGATCAGGGCCAAGATGAAAATCGAGAGGGTGCCCACAAATGCGGCCGTAAAGCGCCAGCCGAAGGTGCTGTCGGAGCCAAAGAGCCACATGCCAAACGCGATCATCCATTTACCCACGGGTGGGTGGACCACATATTCGGCGGTGCTTTCAAGGCTGGTGAAAATGCCCTGGTTGAAGAGGTCGTTGGCCTTGTCCGCCCAATTGCGTTCGTAGCCGCTCTGCAGGTAGCTGTAGGCGTCCTTGACATAGTAGGTCTCGTCAAAGACCAGCGAGTTGGGCTGGCCGAGCCGTACGAAACGGAGCAAACCACCGATGACCGCCGTCAGGGCCGGAGCGAGCCAGAACCACAATCGCAGACCGGGCGGTGTGAATTGGGTGCCCAGCAATCTGTCTCTGAGAGCACTTTTGGTGAACGCCTTGGCCGGGTCCTTGACCCACCGGTGGGTGGGCTCGGTGCTGGCTCGGGACGCGTGGATGCCGTGATCGGGCTCGTCGGTGCCATGGCTGGGCTCGGCAGAAACGTCTCGGTCCGGGGCAGCTGGAGCTGAATCCATAACGTGGGGTTGCACGGTGTCCATGCTACCTAAATGGGACTCTGTTGCTGTGGCTACTACGCTGGAGTCATGGAAGAAGACTTTGGCCAAGAAAACGACAACGCAGCAGACGGATCGGAAGACGGTCTTGAAGTGGCCGAAGGACCCATGGATTCAAGCCTGGCACCCACCAGCAAGCCGGGAGAGGGCTACATTGTTCTGGCGGCTACGCCCATTGGAAACATGGGCGATGCCTCATCGCGCCTCATTGCCTGGCTCGGTGCCGCAGACATCGTGGCCGCCGAGGACACCCGCCGCTTGCACCGCCTGGTGACCAGCCTTGGCGTGAAGGTTGGGGGCCAGATCATCAGCTACCACGAGCACAATGAGGCCGTTAAGACCGCGGAGCTGCTCACACAGGTCCAGACCGGCAAGACCCTGCTGATGGTGACCGACGCTGGCATGCCGTCGGTATCCGACCCCGGCTTCCGCCTAGTGGCCGCAGCCGTTGAGGCCGGAGTTCGCGTTACCGCAGCGCCCGGACCTTCGGCCGTGCTGACGGCCTTGGCGTTGTCAGGTTTGCCCACGGACCGCTTCACCTTCGAGGGTTTCCTGCCCCGGAAATCGGGGGAGCGGGCTTCGCGTTTGCACGATCTGTCCGTTGAAAAGCGCACCATGGTGTTCTTCGAAGCCCCGCACCGGCTCGAGGCCATGCTGCGCGCCTTGCACACAGCCTTCGGCCCGGCCCGTCAGGCTGCCGTGTGCCGCGAGCTGACCAAGACCTATGAAGAGGTTGTGCGCAAGCCGTTGTCGGGTCTGCTGGAGTGGGCCGAGACCACCCAGATCCGCGGCGAGATTGCCATTGTTGTTGGTGGCGCCCCGGACTCCGATCCCGGCACCCCCGAGGATCACGTGGCCTCCGTCAACGAACTCATTGGCCAGGGCATGCGGCTGAAGGAAGCCGTGGCCGTGGTGGCGCACGATGTCCACGTCAGCAAACGTGAACTGTACAGCGCGGTGCTGGCGGCACGGTAGCTCTCCTCTCGCTCGAGTCCGCAGTTATGGTCGCTTTGCCCGGTCAATAGGGACCATAACTGCATACTCGAGGGCCACCCCGGGCCGTGAGGTCCGCGCTCAACGCGGCCCGTCCGCCGTCGGGCTTCCCGTGTTGGACAAATGCACAGCCAAACGGCCTCTGGCAGTGCGGACATGCGTAGACACTGCAGTTAGCCGAGAACTACCGTGAACGTAACGTAATGCACAACACGCCGCCGCAAACCCCTTGTCCAGACAGCATCGCTTTGTCGGGACTGTGGCGCAAGACGAAGGAGTCATCATGACCGTGACAGCTGCTACCGAACTTTCCGAGCGCGAAAGTGCGCTGCTGGCGAGTGTTCCCACCGGCTTGCTCATCAATGGTCAATGGCGCAGCGCCGCCTCGGGCAAGACCTTCACGGTTGAAGATCCCTCCACCGGAGAAGTGCTCCTGGAGATTGCCGACGCCGGTGCTGAAGATGGTGCCGCGGCCCTCGACGCCGCCGTGGCCGTGCAGGAGGAATGGGCCGCAACAGCTCCACGCGTGCGTGCCGAGATCCTGCGCCGCGCTTTTGATCTTGTCATGGCCCGCGCTGACGACTTCGCACTCCTCATGACCCTTGAAATGGGCAAGCCGCTGGCCGAGGCCATGGGTGAGGTCAAGTACGGTGCCGAATTCCTGCGCTGGTTCTCCGAGGAAACCTCGCGCTCCTTTGGCCGCTACTCGTCCAACCCCGAGGGCACCCAGCAGATCCTGGTCCAGAAGAAGCCTGTTGGCCCGTGCCTGCTGATTACGCCGTGGAACTTCCCGCTTGCCATGGCCACCCGCAAGATTGCCCCCGCCATCGCGGCCGGTTGCACCATGGTCTTGAAGCCGGCAAACCTGACTCCGCTGACGAGCCACCTGTTCGCCCAGATCCTGATCGAAGCCGGCCTGCCCGCCGGAGTCCTCAACATCGTCTCAACCACCGACGCCGGGGGAGTGACCGGACCGCTGATCAAGGACAACCGGCTGCGCAAGCTCTCGTTCACGGGCTCAACTCCCGTGGGCAAGCGCCTCCTGGCCGACGCCTCCACCAATGTGCTGCGAACCTCCATGGAACTGGGCGGCAACGCGCCGTTCCTTGTCTTCGAAGACGCTGATCTGGATGCCGCCGTCGAGGGTGCCATGGCCGCGAAGCTGCGCAATATGGGCGAGGCCTGCACAGCCGCAAACCGCTTCCTGGTGCACGAATCGGTGGCCGAGGAATTCGCCACCAAGTTCGCCGCCAAGATGGGTGGAATGACCACGGGCCGCGGCACGTCCCCGGAAACCACTGTTGGTCCCTTGATCGATGCCAAGAGCCGCGACAAGGTCCACTCGCTGGTCACCGACGCACTGGCCGACGGCGCCACCGCAATTGCGGGCGGCGCACCCGTTGACGGACCAGGCTACTTCTACCAGCCCACGGTCCTGACAGGTGTGGAGCCCGGCGCCCGCATCCTGACCGAGGAAATCTTCGGCCCGGTGGCTCCCATCGTCACGTTCAAGAACGAGGACGAAGCCGTGGCATTGGCCAACGACACCGAGTATGGCCTGGTCGCCTACGTCTTCACCAAGGACCACAACCGTGGGATGCGCATGGCCAACCGCATCGAAACGGGCATGATGGGCCTGAACGCCGGAGTCATCTCCAACGCGGCGGCACCGTTTGGCGGCGTCAAGCAGTCCGGTCTTGGTCGCGAAGGCAGCATCGAGGGCATCGCGGAATACCAGTACACCCAGTACGTAGGCATGGCGAACCCCAACAACGCCTAACCTCCATTGGACGCTCGCTCTCTTTCGGGGCTTTAAACCGTTTCGCTCTCTCACCTTGTGCAGCACAGTGAGAGAGCGAAACGGTTTAAACCCCGTTAAGTGAGCGAGCGTTGGTGTTTAATGCCCCAAAACTGAGCGAGCGTTGGGGTTGGAAGGCGGGTTAGTGGCGGGTGAGGAGCGACGCCGGGGCTAGCGTGGCCCGGAGTCGTCCCCCAGGCGTCGCACGTGAATGCAGGCGGGCGGCCACGGATTCCACGGCATCGGCGAGATCATCCTGCCCGGTCGAGGACGCAGTGGGCGGTCCGAAGGTCACCTGTTCATAGGCATGGAGCACCAGCGCCAGCCCCGGCTGAGTTGCCGGACCCAGAAGCAAGGCGATCCGTTCAGCCTGCAGGGCAGGGGTCAGCGCGGGGTCGATGTTGCAGCCGTGATCGGCTGCAGCAGCCAGCAGCTCACGCCAGGCAAGGACCTCAGGTACCCGACCGGCGTCTCTGTGTTTCGCGTCAGAAGGGCCGCCGCTGCGCACCCGGTCCAGGCGTCGGCGTCGGACATACATGCGGGCAAGTGCCGGAATGGCCAGCAGCAGCATGACCAACGCGACGACCGCCGTGGCCCGTAGCCAGGGTCCCGGCCGTGCGCCGGCAGCGCCCGTCCCGTCAACGGCCGCAGCGGTACTGGCCGTGGCCGTCGGCGCCACGGAGGCCGTGGCCCCATTGGTGGGAGCGTCGGTGGCGCCCGCGGTGGGATCGGCCGAGGATTCCTCTTGTGCATAGTCGGGAATGAAACCACGCGATGGCGTCGGCTCGAAAGGCACCCAACCAAGGCCCTCAAAATAGATCTCCGGCCAAGCATGGGCGTCCTGGCCGCTGGCCTGATATCCGCGCAACTGCTGGCCGTCCAGCTCGCCGACCTCGGTGGTCCGGGTACCCGGGGCGTATCCCACTGCAATGCGTGAGGCCAACCCAACTTCCCTGGCCATGACGGCCATGGCGGCGGAATAATGCACGCAATAGCCACTCTTCTCCGTGAGGAAGGACTCCAGCACCGCCATTCCTGAACCGTCGTACCCTTCCGCGGCGGGTGTATTCAGGTTGTAGCTAAAATCTGAGGAACGCAGGTAATCCTGAATTGCCATGGCCTTAGCAAAAGCGTTCGGCTCGGCCCCGGCAACCTCTTGGGCGGTATTCTGCACCAGCGCCGGGACATCGTTGGGCAGCTCCGTAAACACTGGGTCGACGCCGGCGGCATTGCCTGAGGCTGCGGCCAGCGTTGCCGGTGAGAGCACTGGCATCTCGCTGCGGACCAGATACGACTGGTTCGCGGTGAAGGTGAACTGGCTCTTGATGGTTTGCGTCGACGGATTCCACCGCCACCGGCCCAGAAGGTCATCAACGCTGGTGACGGAGAGCGGGGCCGGCAGCCACTCGCTGCGGAGTGCGTCGATGGTGACCATCGTCAGGGTTTGGGCAGTCTCCACGGCTGGTGCGGGCCCGGCCGCCGGTGCCAGCTCGGAGGTACCTGGCTGCAATGTCGACGGAAAATCCGATGGCTGCCACGACTTGCCGGTGAAGTTCTCCAACGTGCTCAAACGCAGGTACTGCGGCCCCTCCGTGTTACTCAAATACGTGAGGTTGACCTGATTTGACTGCGAACGGAGGTCATCGCCGAGTGAGATCATCGGGTCCAGCCGCGCGCCCGTATCGGATTTGTCCAGGCGCGAACCCTGCGGGAAGGACCCTTCTGTGAAACCGGGAATGGCCGCCGGGATGATGGCCATCATCAGGACGACGGCGGCGCCCAGGGCAGCTGCCCGGGAGAGAGTGCCGGTGGAGAATCGCACGCCCGTGGCCCGCAGCTTACCTTCCGGCGCATACCACCGGCAGCACCCGAGAATCAGCAGGAACCCCGCACCGGCCCCGATGAATCCCAGCGTTCCGATGCCTGTACTAGTTGTGAGGGCCGGCGGCAACATGACCAGCAGCAGCCCCAACGAACTGGCGGCCGGCATGGCGACCGTGATGGCCACCGTGTCGATTAGGAGCGCTACGAATCCCAGCCCGGCGCAGAACAAGAAGAACATGGGGACCGCCGAGGGCACCGGCGTGTTGCTGGACATGATCAACGTGGAGGCATCCGAGGCCATCTCCAACGCAGCTCGGAACGTGCCCGTCGTGGGAATGAAGCCCAAAAGCGAGGTGGTGGGAAAAAAGACAAACGTCAGGCTCATGAACCAGCCGGCCAGTGCCCCTAGCGGGGCATAGGGATCAAGGGCCGGGTAGCGACGCAGCACTGCCGGAAGCAGCAATGTTCCGGCAACCACGACGGCGGCCCGCGGCCACCAGCCAAAGTCTTCCAGCACGCCGCCCAGGCCAAGCGAGGCGCCCATGACGGCACCAAAAATGGCGACGGCCAGCACCCATCGAGGGGGCCCGGTCCGTGCGTCCGCGAAAACGCCTCGAGATTTTGCGGCGCCGCCCGCAGGATCGCCAACAGGACCGGCGTCGTTCCCGTGCGGTGGCCGGCCTTGGGTAGGCAGCATCCGGGTCATGCGCGCCGCCCGGCGATTGCTGCCGGCTGATCCAGTTGCAGCCAGGCCTGCTCCAGATGCGTGGCCGGCGTGAGTGCGGTGGCCCGCCAACCGGCCCGGCGGAGGATGCCCAGCGCCGATTCGGCCTGGCGGGGTTCGCTGCACAGGAGCATGGCGAAGGCGCTTTGGGTCGATTCGGCCATGTCCGCCAGAAGGAGCGCCTCGGCGTCGCTGAGCAGGCCGGTCACTGCCACGAGCGGCCCGCGGCGCCGACCAGCGTGGAGCTTGTGGGCCAGGCCGTTGATGAAAGGTGCCTCCGCAGCGTCTGCCGTCTCGCTGAGTTCAAGTGCTGCCAGGGCTGCGGCAACGTCAAAAACACCTTGGCTGCCACTGTATTCCTCGACGCCCGGATCGGGTGCCGACGGGGAGGAAGCGAAGCCCGGCAGTCCTCGATGATCCAACACGCGCAGCAGATAGCCACGCTCCAACATGTGGGTGGCAATGGAGGCGGCGGCGACAATGGCCGTTTCAAAGGCTGCCGTTGTTCGCAGTTCCGGAAGCCCCACCATGCTGTGTCCGGCGATCTGAAAGCGCTCAATGGCCTTGCTGCTCTCACCGAAGGCGGTCGCCCGGCGGTCAATCACCAGGGCCGCTTCGGGAGTGGTGACGGATTCTTCCGCCCGGACCATGAGCTTGCCCTGCCTCGCCGTGACGGGCCAGTGGACGCGGCGCAACGGATCGCCGTAGCGGTATTCGCGAGTCATGGCATCGTCATGACTCGCGTGCGCGAGTTCAGGAGTGCTCCGGGTGCCGTCCTGGCCCCGGCCATCCGTGAGCGAAATAGAAGGAAGCTCGACGGCGGCAGGGGCTATGGTGAGCCGGCCGCCGTCGTCCAGTCCGCGCTGTACATAGGTGACGTCGAATGGGTCCGAGAACTGACCCCGCAGCGGCCCGACCGTGAAGACACCGCGGTGGGCAGGGTGCAGGGAATAGTGGTACCGGCTGAGCAATCCGCGCGGCACAACGGGGTGCGGGTGGCTGAACGTGGGGACGTCGCGGAAACTGACCGGCAACTCCTCAACGAGCTTGACGCGGCCACCCCCGGGAGTTCGCCCGTGCACCTCAAGGCTCACCGCAACCGGTGAACCAACGCGACCCAGTGCAGGGGCCAAGGTGCGCTTGACGGTGAAGCCGGGCTTGAGCAGATAGACCGCAGCGCAGGCAACCAAAGGCAGAGCGCAGCAAAAAACGGCCAGCATCAAAAGGTCCCGGCGACCAAGGACAGAGGCCAGCAGGAGAGCGAGTGCGCCCATGGCCAGCAGGATCCAGCCTCGGGGTCGGAAGAGTTTCAGGGAGAACACGCCCGAACCCCTTAGTGGGAGTCCCTGTTAGCTCGCGGCACCGAGGTGATCGGAGCGCCGGCGCCCGGCACGGGAACCGTGGCCAACAGATCATCGATCACGGAATCCGCCGTCACACCTTGGCTGGCCGCGCTTCGCTCAACCAGCAATCGGTGTGCCAGCACGGGGTGCGCCAAGTCCTGGATATCGTCCGGCAGGACAAAACCACGCCCGGCAAGCGCGGCCGCAGCCTTGCCCGCTCGCAATAGTTGCAGCAGCGCCCTCGGGCTGGCACCCAACCGCAGCTGTGGATTGCTCCGGGTGGCCTGGCCAAGTGCCACGGTGTAGGCGCGCACGGCAGGGGAGACATGGATGGCCGCGACAGTTTCGATCATGGCGGCTACCTCCTCATCGCTCGCCACCGGCACAACGGAGTCCAGAGGGTTCACCGATTGGTGGGTTTCCAGCATGGCGAGCTCGGCCGAGGTATCCGGGTATCCCATGGAGATCCGCGCCATGAAGCGGTCACGCTGGGCCTCGGGCAGCGGGTAGGTACCCTCCATCTCAATGGGGTTCTGCGTGGCGATCACCATGAACGGCTCGTCGAGGGTATAGGTGGTGCCGTCAACGCTGACCTGGTGTTCGGCCATGGACTCCAACAGGGCGGATTGGGTCTTGGCGGAGGCCCGGTTGATCTCATCGCCGATCACAATGTTGGCGAAGATGGCTCCGGGCCGGAACTCAAAGGTTTGTGATGACTGGTTGTAGATGGACACGCCCGTGATGTCGCTGGGCAGCAGGTCAGGGGTGAACTGGACTCTGCTGACGGTACAGTCAACGGTCCGGGCGAGGGTCTTGGCCAGCAGCGTCTTTCCCACCCCGGGGACGTCCTCCAGAAGCAGGTGGCCTCCGGCGAGAAGTACCGTGAGTGCGAGGCGGACGGATTCTTCCTTGCCGTCAATGACGGTGTTCATGACACCCATGATCTCGGTGCTCAACCGGGAAAAGCTGTCCGGATCCATGGGCCGTTTCCTGTTGGTTCCGTCAGTTCCTGCGTGGGCTGAGCGCGGACGGCGCTGCGGAAGCTGCGGTGCCCCTGCCGCCGAATTATTGGCTGTCAGCAAAGTCTCCTGAGGGTGCATGCCCCACCTTCCCAATTGGCGCCCGGCACAAGGATCACCGGATATTGTGACCTACGCTACTAGCTTCCCACCCTTTTGGCCGTACGGGGAGCCGCCATCGCGCGATCTTGGGCCATCATCGCGGGCGCCCAGGATTGGCCGGTAAAGTAAATAACCATGTGCACCGAAGATGTTCCCCGCCCGTACCGCCCCGAAATGCTCAAGAACGACGGCGCTACCCACCGCGGTGACTTCGCCCCGGCCCCGGCGGTGCTTCCGGTGCCCGTCTATGACAACCACACCCACTTTGACTATGGCGACACCCCCGTCGAGCTGGGTGCCGCCTTGGATGCCGCAGAATCCGTGGGTGTTGCAGGAGCTGTCCAGGTAGGGTGCGATCTGCCCTCGTCACGCTTCACCGTGGCGGCCGTTGATGCAGATCCGCGGCTGCTGGGGGCCGTCGCGATCCACCCCAATGACGCACCGGAACTGGCCGTTGCGGGCGATTTGGAAGCCGCGCTGGCTGAGATTGATGCCATGGCGGCCCATCCCCGGATCCGGGCCATCGGTGAGACCGGACTTGACTACTTCAGGACCGGCGAGGACGGCGTGGCAGCCCAACACCACTCGTTCCGGGAACACCTGGACATTGCCAAGCGCCGGGACCTGGCGTTGCAGATCCACTGCCGTGATGCGCATGTGGACGTGTTGAAGATTCTGGCCGAGGTCGGGGCTCCCTCGCGGTTGGTCTTCCACTGCTTCTCCGGGGACGCCGAACTGGCCCAAATTTGTAACGACAACGGCTGGTATATGTCCTTTTCCGGCACGGTGACGTTTAAAAATGCGCACAATTTGCGGGCGGCACTCAGCGTGGCGGATCCGGCACTCATCCTGGCCGAGACCGACGCGCCCTATTTGACGCCACATCCGTTCCGTGGACGGCCCAATGCCAGCTATATGCTGCCGTATACGGTGCAAAGCATGGGGCAAATGTTGGACCGGGACTTGAGTGAATTCTGCCAACTCCTGAGCAAAAATACCGAAGCAGTGTATGGATCCTGGGCCGACTAGCGGTGTAGGGCTGATCACATTTTCGTGATCAAACCTTGTCCATCAGGTCACGATTAGGTTACGCTGGGGAACTATTAGCCGTGGTCGGGGAAGGCCAACGGATGTAATGCTGGTGTGCCCACCGTTCATTTAGGGTTCACCACAACCGTTCGCAGGAACTTTTCTAGCTTGATCTGTGCCCAATTATTTGCGGCTCATCTCAGCCCTGAACTGCTCTCTACTTCTTCGTGCCCGGGTGCTCTAGTAGTTATGAGAACTCGTGTCTTCGATCTTTACCGCAAATGGCAAACTGAGCTATTTGAAGCTTGCCTGTCAGGCCGCCGTCCTTTTGGCACTCGTTGTGGGTGTCATGGCATTCGTTACGGCCAACAAGACCTTCACCCTTGTCGTTGACGGCCAAGCAAGCTCAGTTCAAGCCCACGGCGGGTCCGTGGCCGACGTGCTCAAGGTTGCTGACATCTCAGTCGGCACCGAGGATCACATCACCCCGGCCTTGGACGCGACAGTTGAAGATGGTGCAACCATCACCCTCAACACTGCCAAAGACATTACGGTAAGGCTCGATGGTGCCGAGCAAACTGTCACCACCACCTCCACGAAG
>JBKKBD010000186.1:0-4093 GCA_046714315.1 Specibacter sp. | reverse complement strand
CCGCGCGTCTGGGGCCCGGCACAGTTGTTCGCTGCTACGACCAAAAGACCTTCGCTGCGGCGCCGGCACATCCCATGCCGGAAATTGCCGTGGCGGATCTCAGCGCTGGCGCGCTGGTGTTGGCCTGTTGGGGTGCGCCCGGCGGGCGGGGCCTCAGGCTGCCGGAGCCACCTCCTGTCCAGGCCATGGCTGCCGCTGTTACGGTCCTGCAGGAGTTGGGTGCGGTTGACGCCCGTGGACACGCGACACCGCTGGGTCGGACCTTGGCGGAAATACCGGCGGATCCCCGTCTGGCCCGCGCGCTGCTTGATGGTGCTGCCGTGGTGGGTGCCGCCACAGCTGCCGAAATCGTTGCCCTGGTCTCCGGCGACGGGCGTGCCCCGGGTGCAGACCTCACCGCGCTGCGTTCGGCCTTCCGGTCCGGACGTGATCCCGGTGCACGACGCTGGCAACAGGAAGTTCGCCGCCTTGAAGGACTTGCTCGCAAGGAAAATCGCCGCAGTCAGCCCGCCACTACGGAGGTTTCGGCAGGCGAGGTGGTGGGGTTCGTCGTCGGGCTCGCCTTTCCCGACCGGATCGCCAAGCGGGTTGCGGGTGCCTCCGGGCAGCAGTATTTGCTCTCATCCGGCACGCGCGCCGGCTTGCCTGCCGGAAGTTCGCTGTCCGGCCACGAGTGGCTTGCCGTGGCCGAGGTGTCCCGGGCCCAGGGACGCGACGCCGCTGGAACAGGCGCCGTGATCAGGGCCGCGGCACCTCTGAGCCTGGATCTGGCGGAGATCGTTGCCGCCCACATGCGCAGCGATGCAGTCGAAGCTGTGTTCAAGAGCGGAAAGGTAACGGCCCGCCGGATACGCAGGCTCGGCGCCATTGTGCTGTCCGCAACGCCGGTCAAGGCCACTGCCACTCAGGGACGTGAGGCAGTGGCGAGAGCGCTGGCTACGGACGGTCTTGGCATGCTTTCCTGGAGCGCTTCGGCAGCTGGGCTGCGCCGTCGGCTGGCTCTGCTGCACCGCGAACTTGGTGCACCGTGGCCCGACGTCGGCGATGCGGCCCTGCTCGAACGGCTGCCGGACTGGCTTGGCCCTGAGCTCGAGGCCGTTGCCGCCGGCCGCCCCCTGTCCGCACTTTCGCTCACCGAACCGCTGCGCCGACTGTTGCCGTGGCCGGAGGCCTCGAGGCTGGGGGAGCTGGTGCCGGAAACGCTGGAGGTGCCCAGCGGATCGCACATCCGCATTGACTACCCCGAGGTGTCCGACGGCGGCCCTCCCGTTGCAGCGGTCAAGCTGCAGGAGTGCTTTGGGTTGGCAGCGACTCCGCTTCTGGTCACAGGGCGCGTGCGGGTGCTCTTCCACCTGTTGTCGCCGGCCCGCAGACCGCTGGCGGTGACCGATGACCTAGCGTCCTTCTGGAGCGGGCCATACTCACAAGTGCGTTCGGAGATGCGTGGCCGTTACCCCAAGCATCCATGGCCGGAGGACCCATGGACCGCGCCGGCCACCGCAAAGGTCAAGAAACGGATGTAGTTCATTCCTGAAGACTCGCCTTCCACGGAATAACCGACACGTCAGTTTCCGTGGCTCGTGCCCTTGTGTGTTGCTTGGCGCCAATCATTGTTAGCCACATGTGAACTGGCCTGGGCGCCCATCTGCGCCATTCCGCCGTCGACCTCCCAGCTGGCCCCAGTGACATAGCTGGCGGCAGGGGAGGCAAGAAAAGCAATAACACCGGCAACCTCATCCGCCGTTCCGCCGTACCCCAGCGGGATTCCGGGACGGGGAATGTTGTGCGGATGGCGCGTCTCATCCGGACCCAGGTGGGTGGCAATTTCACCCGGAGCCACGGCGTTGACTGTGATCCCATGCCCGGAGAGCTCCACCGCCAGGGTCTTGGTCAGTCCGTCAAGTCCGAATTTGGAAGCGCAATACGCGCCGAATCCAAACCTCGGCTGATGGGCATGGATACTGGTGACAACCACGATCCGCCCGCCCGACCCGCCAGAAATAAGCAATTTCGCCGCGGCTTGAAGGCAGAGGAAAGCACCGTTGAGGTTGGTGTCCAGAATCCGCTGCCAGTCCGCGTAGCTAGTATCGACCACCGAACTGTTCAAACCAATGCCAACATTGTTGACGAACACGCCAAGGGAACCGAGATCGGTCGCCAGCTTTTCCACCACCGGGGCACAGCTTGGCAGATCCGTGGTGTCCAACCACGACGATGCGGCCCGCCGGCCCAGCGCTGCAATGGCTGCCGCAGTGTTGGCCGCGCCGGCCTCGTTGTCGTGCCAAGTGAACCCCACATCGAAGCCCGCCCGAGCCAGGGCAATGGCCGTTGCCTTGCCAATGCCCTGGTCCGCACCGGTGACGATTGCAGTGCGTGGGTAATCGGATCGTGCCATGGGCGTGATTAGGGCTTGGTCTTGTTGGCTGCGGACCGTTCGGTCTTGCTCCCCGCATTGGCGAGATCTCCGGCGTCGTCCTCCAGATGCGCACGCATAAACCACTGGAACAATTCCAACTGGGCACACTGGTTGATGACCATGTCCTCCGTGATGGGATCCAGCTCCCCAACCTCGGACAAGGTCGTCCGGTGGCTTTTGAGGAAGCCGGTGTAGACCAGGTCGAGGGCGGCCAGATGGGCAGAGGTATGAGCACGGCCAATTGAATAGTCGTCCCAGGCGCGGGCCGCCACCAAAGCGCCCGGAAGACCATTCGGGGAAATCCCGAGGGTGGCAATGCGCTCAGCCGTTTCATCGATCATGGCCCGGACCAGATCAATCTGGGGATCAAGCATCTCGTGAACGCCGATGAAGTCACGGCCCACCACGTTCCAGTGCGCGTGCTTAAGGGTCAGGGCAAGATCGTTTAATGCGTGCAGGCGGGCCTGCAGCAACACGGCCACCTTGTGTCCATCCTGCAATGACAGTCCTGGAACTGTGAAACCTGCGCGGGCTGTTCTCTTGACGACCATGGAAACTCCTTCATGACTTATGCACGGTTGGTATTCACACGGGACCTCATTGTCCCGGCCTGCTCCCACGGTAGCGACAAGAGGAACGAAGTGCCAGAGGTCGCCGGACATGGTTTCCCGCCTTTCGCACCGACCCTATTCGAAGCGGCTGGTATCTCCCATGCCTCGGCGCACCACTTCGGCATAGCCGCTGGAGAAATCGACCACGGTGGTGGGCTCTGCACCCACGTCCCCGGAGTCGATGACGGCATCAAGGACGTGGTCAAGGGCTTCCTTGATTTCCCAGCCCTGCGTCAGCGGCTCAGCCTCATCGGGCAGCAGGAGCGTGCTGGAGAGCATCGGCTCGCCCAGTTCCTCGAGGATGGCTTGAATCAGCTTGCTGTCGGGGATGCGCACACCAACGGTCTTCTTCTTCGGGTGGGCTAGGCGCTTGGGCACTTCCTGAGTGGCCGGCAAAATAAAGGTATACGGCCCGGGTGTGACGGATTTGATGCTTCTGAAGATATCGTTGTCCACCATCACAAATTGCCCCAGTTGCGCAAAGTCCTTGCAGACCAAGGTGAAGTGATGTTTCTTGTCCAGCTGGCGGATGGAGCGGATCCGGTCCAACGCCTCTCGATTGCCCAACTGAGCGCCGAGCGCGTAACAGGAATCCGTGGGGTAGGCGATAAGGCCGCCAGCCTGCAGGGTGGCGACGACCTGGCTGACCATGCGGGGCTGCGGATCGTCGGGGTGAATGTCAAAGAATTTAGCCATATCCTGAGCATACGACTCCGGTAAGTGCGGGGCAGCTATTGCCGGGCGTGTATTTGTTGCGATGTTGCACTTTGCCACACACAAGTGTTGGTGGCGAAGGGATTTTCCGGCTCCCTGCCAGCCAACTCCCATCTTGGTAGAGGATTCTAGAAAGGAATTTTTGTGCCGTCTGGCAAGTGCCGGGACATACTGCGCAGGAACTGCAGGACAAGGTATTGAGGAGTATTAGTTACATGGCCACAGGATCATCAAAAAAAGCCGGGCGAGCCGCAAAGGCTGAGCCCGGCTCCACACTGTCGAATCTGGGCAGGTTGTTTCTGGTGTGCGGTGTTATTGGCGTCATTGTTGCCGCCCTGCTCATTCCTGCCGG
>JBKKBD010000185.1:0-7047 GCA_046714315.1 Specibacter sp. | reverse complement strand
CTCTTCCGGACGGGTGATCTTGGTGCGCAGGATGGTCTCGTTGATACCAAGCACGCGGTCAAGTTCCTGAGCGGTAGCAGGCTCAGCGGTGAAGTTCACCACTGCGTAGATACCTTCAGACTTCTTCTGGATGTCGTAAGCCAGGCGACGACGGCCCCAGATGTCAACCTTTTCGATGGTTCCACCATCGTTGGTGATGACATTGAGGAACTTCTGAAGCGACGGCTCAACGGTACGCTCATCAACATCGGGGTCGATGATTACCATCAGTTCGTAAGGACGCATATGTGAACCCACCTCCTTTGGTCTAGGCGGTTACGGCATTTCCGTAACAGGAGGTTCATTTGCATTGCCCGTCTGGCACTTGTTCACTCAATGAGTGGACTCGGCGCCAACACAGACTTATCTAGCTTACCGTAATTACGACGCCGGACACCCTCCCCTGTGCGTAACCCTCACCACACGCCGCAGCCAACTTTCAAATGGGACGGCGTTCGCGGTTAAGGCCGGTGATCTGCCGGTGACTTTAACCGCGAACGCCGTCTTTTTCCGGACTGCCATGCCTTAAAATGGAATGAACCCCCGCCCCCTTTGCCGAAAGGCCCCGCCATGCGCTCCACCGACAACGCTGTTGCGCAGTGGCACGCCCAGCAGCAGCTGCGGCTCAGCCCGGCATGGAAGCTGCTCCAGGGCGCCCCGTGGACGGTTGCGTTTCTGCGATCCGCGTTCACCGCCAGCAAGCAACGTGTCCCACTGGAAGTGTTCCACGCCGATCTGGCCGATTTCATGAAGGAACTGCGGCAGGAAAACCTCAGTCTCAACGAGGCCTGGCAGGCTTCCCACTACGCCGACTCCTGGGTTCGCGGCCAGTTTCTTTCCCGGCCCATGGTGGACGGCAAGTTCTTCTACGAACCCACGGCAGCAACGGCGCGGGTGCTGGCATTCATCGACACCCTGACGGGCAACCGGACCAATCTCAACAGCTCGCGCCTGAACACGCTTCTGAGCAGCATCGAGACCCTCTCACAGCAAAGCGACCCCAATCCCGAATCCAGGATCGCCTCCCTCGAAGCGGAAATTGCCGAGCGCGAGAACGAACTCGCCGCACTCCGCGCTGGTGCCAACCCGGCAGTTCTCTCGGATGACTCCGCCGTTGCCGCCACGCGCAGCGTGCTGGATCTGGCAGCCGGTCTGCCAGCGGATTTCAAGCGAATGCGCGACGGCGTCGAGGTCATGCTGCACTCGATCCGCCAGGAAATCATGGAATCCTCCGTGACGAAAGGCGTTGCGGTGGGTCAGGTGTTGGCCGGAGACAAGGCCTTGCGAGGAACGGCCGAAGGCGAAACTTTTCAGGGATTCACCGAGTTCCTCAACGATCCCGTGCAGCAGGCACGCTTCAGGCAGTCGATCAACGAGGTCTTGGAACGGGACTTCACCGACCAGCTCAGCTCCGAAGAACGCGGCAACCTAGCCTCGCTGCTGCGTGAGATGCGGCGCCAGGCCGGCGATGTCCACGCTATTTACGGGCGGTTATCCGAGAGCTTGCACGCTTATGTCCAGTCGGCCGAATTCAAGGAGTCGGTACTGCTGCGCAAGGCCATCCATGCCGCAGAACAGGCCGTGGCCACGGCGCCGCTCGGTGCGCGTACGGGCGTGGTTGAACCGCTTTTGTACGGCCCTGACTTTGAATCGTTGGCCGGACTGGGCATTTTCAACCCCGAAGACCACGTCCCGCCGCCCAAGCTCGCCGCACCGCCGGCGCTCAGTGACGCCGACATCCACCGCACCCCCGTCACGCCGGCACCGGACATGCCAACTCTGCATGCCGCCGTCGAACATGCCCGGCAAACGCGCAACGGGTCCGCCACGTTGCAGGAGATTTACCAGTCCCTGCCGGCCGAACTCCAGCACATCAACACCATCCGTGGCCTTATTCTTGCGGCCCGTGGTTCCGGCAACGCCATTAACCCGGACCGCACCGAAACGCTGACCTTCACCCAGATCGACGGCAGCACGCGCACAGCACGCGTCCCGTTGTTCACCTTCACTAAGGACTCCGCCTCATGAGCAACAGTTCCCAGCCCGCCCCGAAGCTGCGCAGCAGCGCCGGTACCTCGGGCAGCACCGAACGGACCTTGTTCGACGGCGACACCGGTTCCTTCCCGCTGGAGCTGCGTCAGGCCCTGGTGCGACTGTTACGCGGCCCCTATGTTGACGGCACCGCCGATCCTGCCCTGTGGAGCACCATCTTGACCCATGGGGTGTCGCTGCAGCAGTACCTCAGCGAGATTTTCCTGCTGCTCACGGTGGATTCCGAACGCAAGATCGCACTTTTGACCCCGGCCGGGATCGAGGCCGTGCATGCGCAGCCGATCGTTGCCCGCAAGCCCCTGCGCCGCGAGGAGACACTGTTGGCGCTGCGACTGCGGGTGCTGCTCGATCGCCACGCTGGCTCCGGGACCGATGTGGGCATTTCGCGAGCCGGCGCCCGGGAGATCCTGGCCGAGCACCGCCAGCCCGGCACCGTTGACGACAAACGCCTCGACGAGCAGACGGACGCGGCGCTGGCACGGTTGTTGAACCTGAAACTGATCCTGCCTACGGAACTCGTCAATGAATACCGCGTAAGCAACGCGCTTGCCCTGGCGCTGCCCTTTGACTCGATCGATCAGATTCCCGCCTACCTCGCGGCGCTGGATAAATCTGCCGGCAGCGAGCCCTTGGAAAATGGCGACGCTGTTGAAGACGACAACAACTCAGTGCAGGAGATCTTCTAAGTGAGCATTGCAACCACTCTGCCCATCGGCGAGGAACTCAACCCGGGCCAATTCCGCCTGAGCCAGATCCAGATCATCAACTGGGGTACGTTCCACGGCCGCCACAGCATGTACGTGGACCGGGCCGGCACGCTGCTCACCGGCCACCCCGGCGTTGGCAAGTCCACTCTCTTCGACGGCATCCAGCACATCTTCTACGCGGCACCGCGCCTGAATGAATCGGCCCACGAGGCGTCCAACCGAAAAGACCGCCGCACCACGTTCTCGTATATGCGTGGGCGCAAGATCAAGACCGACAGTGGCGTTGTTTACCAGCGCCCAAGCGCAACATGGTCGGCAACTGCCCTAGTCTTCGAAGACGGGCTGGGCAGGCACGTCACTATTGCGGCCCTCTTTGACCTTCCCGCCAATGGCCTCGAGGGGCAGGTAGGAAAGCACTACGTCATCCACGACAAGCCGTTGGACACCGAGGCCCTCGAGAAGCACGGCAGCCGACGCTTTTCGCCGTCGTCTCTGCACGCCGCACTGCCCGGCGCTGAAGCCTTCGATGTCCACAAGACGTTTGCCGAGCGGTTCCGGCGCAAGCTGGGCATCCATAATGACAAGGCGTTCAGCCTGCTGCGCACGCTGCAAAACGGCAAGGGCCTAGACAAGGGCGTCAACCGGTTCTTCCGCTATGAGGTGTTGGACAAGCCGACCACACTGACCGCTGCGGCAGCAGCCGTTGAGGACTTCAACCACCTCAGCGGCATCTACCGTCAGCTCGAGGAAGCCCGCGACCAGCGTGACGCCTTGGCCCCCGTCCCGGAACTGCATGAGAAATTGCGAGAACTAACGCAAACCCATTCCCGCACACTTGAGTTAAAAAACATTCAACTGCCCCTTCTGCGCAAGCAATTCCAGGCGGAACTCCTCGCCGCGAAGGCTGTTGCGCTGGGCGAAGCCCGGGATCAAAAACTATCGGAGATCGAGTCGGCTTCGCAGGCCAAGGACACCTTGGCGGAATCTGTGGCTGCGCTCTCCGAACAACATGCCAACCACGGCGGGCGGGCCATCGAGAGTCTCGAAAAGGACATCCGAACCGGCAAGCGCGAGCTCGCAGAACGCCAGCGCCTTGAAGCCGGAATCCGGGACGATCTCGACGGCGCCGGACTCGTGCATGACTGGAGTGCGCAGGGCCTGGCCGCTGCCCGCGCCGCTGCCGGATCCGGCGTCGAACTTCAACAAGAAGAGACCGAATCCGCACGGACCCGTGAATATCAGGCAGTGGCCGCGAGCGTGAACGTCAAGGCGCAGGAGAAGGCGCTCCGGTCCGAGATCGAGTCCTACCAGCGCCGTGGTTCCAACATTGATCCGCGCAGCGCCGCGGCCCGTCGCGCCATTTGTGCGGCAACCGGGCTGGCACCCGAGGACATGCCGTTCGCCGGTGAGCTCGTGGACATCGGAAGCGGGCACGGCGCGTGGCGGCCGGCTGCTGAAAAGGTCCTTCGTTCGCTCGCCACGACCCTGCTCATTCGAAGCGACGATCTTGCTGCGGTGACCTCGGCCATTGACGGCCTCGACGGGCTCGGCAAACTGCGCTGGATCAACCTTGGCGTTCCGGCGCGCCCTGCCAAGGCGGGCAAAGGTCACCTTGTCACCAAGCTTGACTTCCACGATTCCGACGCCGGATCCTGGCTGCGCGAAAAGGTCGCGGGCGATTTCGCCTACGCCTGCGTGGAGAGCGACACTGCCCTGCACCAGCACAGCAAGGCTTTGTCCCTTGCCGGCACGGTAAAGCTCAGTTCGGCCGTATTTGAGCGCGATACCCGCACCATCAATCCAGCCGACTACCTCCTCGGCTTCAACAACGTGGCCAAGATTGCGCAGCTGGAGGAACAGGCTCAGACACTGGCCACCGAGCATGCCGAATCAGCAGCCGCGGCAACCCAAAGCAGCCTGGCCAAGGAGCAATCCGCCCGGAGACTGGCAGCGTTGCAGCGCATCGCTGCTGACACGCGCACCTTCGAGGAATTAGATTCGGCGGCGCTGGCGACCCAGTTGGAAACGCTGCACACCACTCTGGAACAAACCATTGCCGGCAGTGCCACCCTGGCACAACTGCGTGATGCCCTGGCAGTCGCCACTACAAATCTTGAAGCCGCTGTTGGTCGTGTAGCCGTGCTCCATCATGACCATTCCAGCATCGAAAAGGACCTGTCTCAGGTTCGGGCTGTCCTGGCTGGCAATGAGGACGCGGTACCCGCCACGGACTGGGCGTTAGAGCAGTTTGCGCCCTACCTGCTCGACGGCGAACCCACCACCCTAGATGAGCTGGAAGTGTTGCTGGGCCGCGTAACCGTCGATCTCGGAGAACGCATCGCCACCATCAAGGAGCGCCAATTCCGCACCGAAGGTGCCCTGAGCGAGATATTTAAAGCTTTCGCCCGACAGTTTGGCCCCACCATGAGCGCGAGCCACGGAACGGGCGCCGACGCGGCCGAGCACTATGAGGGGCTCTTCTCCCGCATTGTGTCCGACGGTCTCCCACAACGTCAGGACGAGTTCAAGGAGTACTTCAACAACCGATCCTACGAACGTTTCTCCGACCTCCTGCAGCTCTTGGAAGAGGAACGCCGTTCCATTGAGGAACGCATCCTCCCGCTGAACCAAATTCTGGCCGATGTGCCTTTTGAGAAGGGCAGCCGGCTGCGCCTGGAGGTACGGACCACCGTTCCCGACGAGGCCCGGGCCTTCCGTCTTGAACTGAAGGAAGCACTCGGCAATGCCTATGCGAAGGCCTCCGAGGAAAGCATGGCCGCCAGCTATCAGCAGCTCGAAGGGCTCGTTAACGCCCTGCAGGATCCTGCCATGGCGCATTGGGCCGACACCGTACTGGACGTTCGCCAGCATGTAACCATTAGCTGCAACGAACACCGCCCCGGGGGCGAGGTTGAGATTGGTCTGGAACCAGGCACCTTGTCCGGTGGTGAGGGGCAGCGATTCACCTCATTCATCATGGGAGCGGCGCTTGCCTACCAGCTTGGCATCGATGTCCAGGGCTACAGTACCTATGGAACAGTCATGATTGACGAGGCGTTCATCCAGGCGAACTCCGAATACGCAGGCGCAGGCATCAACGCACTGCAGGAGTTTGGTTTCCAGCTGCTGTTAGCAGCGCCGGAGGACAAGGTTGACTTGTCCCGGCTCCTGGGATCGGTCACCGACATCATCAAGCACCCTCAGGCCAACGTCTCGGGATTTGTTTCCACGGGCCAGTCTCCAGCTACCGCCACGGATATCATCCTGCGGTAGCTGGCATCACCTTGCTCCATCATGGCCCGCAAGTAGACTGGCTGACCATGACTTCGTTTCGGGATCTTCACTACCTAGACACACCTCTTCTACTGCCCAACGCCTGGGATGTCGGCTCGGCTTTGGCCTTCGCGGCTGCGGGTTACGCGGCCATCGGCACCACAAGCTTTGGCATTGCCGCCAGCACTGGAATGCCCGACGGCGGCCGGTCAAGTAAGGCTGCAACCGCCGCTCTGGCGATGCAACTAACTCGCCTCCCGGTGCACATCACCACTGACATCGAGGACGGCTACTCCGATGACCCCGAGGAGGTCGCAGACTATGTGGCAGAGCTGGCGGGTCTTGGTGTAGCCGGAGTGAACATGGAGGACAGCCTGGATGGGCGTCTGGTGGACCCCGCTACTTTGGCCGCGAAGGTTGCAGCCGTCAAGAAACGTTGTCCCGAGATGTTCGTCAATGCCAGGATCGACAACTTCTGGTTCGCGGAGAGCGCTTCCGTCGAAGCCGTTCTTCGCCGGGCCGAGACCTACGCACACGCCGGCGCTGACGGCATTTTCGTCCCCGGGGCAATGACACCCGAAGACATTCAGCGGATAACAGCCGGAACTGCACTGCCGGTCAACGTGTTGGCTCATCCGGCGTTGACAGTGCCAGCACTGGGAGAGCTGGGAGTCAGTCGCGTGAGTTCTGGATCCTTGCCCTACCGCGCGGCCGTCGACGCTGCTGTGAGTTCTGTCGAGGTCCTGCGGGGCGGCGGCCTGCCGCCAACAGCGACGTCCTATTGGGACATGCAGGCGCGGCTCGAGGTTTTTAGTAGAGCCGTATAAACAGCTGTGGCCGCCTGGCTGGTGGTTTGGTGTGTTAAGTGAGGGAGGCCCCGCACCTGTTGGTGTGGGGCCTCGACCTTCTTTTTACGTGTTGTCCGGCGGTGTCCTACTCTCCCACATCCTCACGAATGCAGTACCATCGGCGCTGT
>JBKKBD010000184.1:0-6302 GCA_046714315.1 Specibacter sp. | reverse complement strand
GAAACCCGCGGATTTCAAGGCGAAATGCGCAGCCATTGGGATATGGTGTAATTGGCAACACATCGGTTTCTGGTACCGACATTCTAGGTTCGAGTCCTGGTATCCCAGCGCTTGCAAAAGCCGCCTTCCATTTGGCGAGCGAAGCAGACATCGAGTATTATTCTTGATGTTCGTTGAGCAATAAATGAATGTAACTAGGGCCCCATCGTATAGCGGCCTAGTACGCTGCCCTCTCACGGCGGTAACGCGGGTTCGAATCCCGCTGGGGTCACAAATTGAAGGTCGGGAAGCTGAAAAGCTTCCCGACCTTTTGCTTTACCCTCCAACGCTCGCTCGGATCAGGGGCGCTTCGGCCCAACGCTCGCTCAGCCGTTGGCAAGCTGTGCCAGCCCCAGAGCCAGCCAAATTCACAAATAGTGCGCTCCAATACCATTCACTATGGCGTTGAACTGGCATGATGAAGCTGTGAACCCCTCCGAATCGAGTCTTTCAAGCGACAACGGCGCCGCTGCCTTGGTACAAGAGGCAGCTGTTGGGCTGTTGGAAAATGTGCGCACCGAACTGGCCGCGCTGGAGCTTCCCCTTGCCCTGCCCGGCGTGGACGAAGCCCGGTCATCGGCTGCGTCAGCCCTAGGTCAGTTGGATGACTACATCCTGCCGAGGTGGCGCAGCCTTGAAGCGCCGCTGCTGGCCGTAGTTGGTGGGTCGACAGGCGCTGGCAAATCGACCCTCGTCAATGCATTGGTGGGTCATCCCGTGACGCGTTCCGGTGCCATCCGCCCCACCACTCGCCAACCGATCTTGCTGCACAACCCCCATGACGCTCCTTGGTTCACCTCAACCCGTGTTTTGCCCACGCTTCACCGGGTTCAGGGCGAGCTGGTCAAGGGAAACATTCCTGCGTCCCGGGCCGGGGCCGCCCCAGATGCCAGTGCCATGACGTCCTTGGTGTTGGTCGCTGATACGGCCGTGCCGTCTGGCATTGCCCTCCTCGACGCTCCCGATGTTGACTCCATCTCGGATGACAACCGGCAGCTGGCCGGGCAACTCCTCGCGGCCGCAGATCTCTGGCTCTTCGTCACTACGGCCAACCGGTACGCGGATGCCGTGCCGTGGAAGCTCCTCCTCGACGCAGCATCCCGCGACATCATGGTGGCTGTCATTCTTGACCGTGTCCCCCCGGGTGCCGAACAGGAGGTCTCCGCAGACCTTCAGGAAATGCTGACGCGTGAAGGCCTGTCTGGAGCCCAACTCTTTGTTGTTCCCGAAGCGCCCCTCGACGAGCTGGGCATGCTGCCCGCGGACACCGTAGCACCCATCAACAGCTGGCTGGTCAGCATCAGCGAGGATGCCGCCGGCCGCGCTGAGATCGTCCGCCGCACGCTCAACGGCACGGTACGTTCCCTTGCCGGCAAGGTAGAGATGCTTTCCGGAGCAGTCCAGGCTCAGCGCGACGCCGGCGAGCAGCTAACGGAAGATGTCGAGGCTGCGTTCGCGGATGCCGCGACGCGCATCAACAAGGCCACGAGTGACGGCACCCTCCTTCGCGGCGAGGTGCTGGCACGTTGGCAAGACTTTGTGGGTACAGGCGAGTTTTTCCGTGCCCTGGAAAACGGGATTGGCCGGTTGCGCGACAGAATCGGTGCGTTCTTCAAGGGCCAACCGCCGCCAGCCGTCAAGGTTGAGGTTGCCATCGAAACCGGATTGCAGGCAGTCATTGTTGACCAGGGTGGCCGCGCTTCCGAGGACGCCGATCAACGGTGGCGGGCCGATCCGGCCGGACGCCAGCTGCTGGGCATTGATGATCTTTCCGGCGTCAGCGCCGAATTCCCGGCTGAGGTGGCCGCGGAAATTCGAGCATGGCAAGGAGAGGTCATGGCGCTCATCCGAGCCGAGGGAGCAGGCAAGCGCTCCCAGGCCCGATGGCTCTCCTTCGGTGTCAATGGTCTTGGCGTGATCTTGATGATCGTGGTCTTTTCCTTCACCGGAGGACTAACGGGCGCCGAGGTCGGCATCGCTGGCGGCACGGCCGTCATCGGTCAAAAGTTACTTGAAGCCATCTTTGGTGAGGATGCCGTGCGGCGCCTGGCCCGTGAGGCAAAAGCTGCGCTCGACGTACGCTGCACAAGCCTTCTGGAACGCCAGAAACGGCGCTTTTTGGACCGGCTTGGACCCGTCGATAGCGGGACGCTGGTGCAGCGCCTCGACTCCCTTGCTGGACAGTTGGTTGACCTCGGCGGCAAGGAGCCACGCGCATGAGCCGGTACCGTCAGGCACGTGCCGAATCGACGCTTGAACGACAACTTGCTGCGCTTGATGAGGCCCGGGAACTGGGGGAGGGGCGGCTCGATGATGCCGCGTTGTCCGAGGTTTACGGTGTTCTTGAGCGGGCAACATCCCGCCGATCCCTGAGTGCCGATCACACTGTGGTTGGGTTCTTTGGCGCTACGGGAAGTGGAAAGTCCTCCCTCTTCAATGCGGTCGCGGGCACGGACGCGGCGCGCGTTGCCGTCCGCCGCCCCACCACCAGCGAGCCGCTCGCCATGGGCTGGGGCCCTGCAGGCAGTTCGCCGCTGCTGGATTGGCTCGAGGTCGCCGACCGCCGTGATGGCACAACTGTGCCAGGACTGACGAACGACGGCGGTGGGCTGGTTCTGCTTGACCTGCCCGATTTCGATTCGATCCAGTTGAGCAACCGCAGAATTGTGGAGCGTTTGGCCGGGCAGGTTGATGTTTTGGTGTGGGTTGTTGATCCGCAAAAATACGCAGATGCGGCCATTCACAACGACTTCATCCGGCCCTTTTCAACTCACGCCGCTGTGACACTGGTAGTTCTGAACCAGGTGGACAAGCTGGCCTCCTCCGAGGTGAAGCCCGTGCTGGAATCGCTGTCGTCCATTCTGGACCGCGACGGCCTAGGCAACATTGCAGTCTCCGGCGTTTCGGCCGTGACTGGCGAGGGCATCCCCGAGCTGCGGCGCCGAATTGCCGCCGTGGTCAAGGCCAAGGCAGCCAAGTCGGCACGCCTTGCCGCCGATGTTGCCGTGGCCGCACAACGACTCGCCGAGGTCTCCGGTGAAGGCGATGCTGCCGGCGTCCACCAGCATGACAGGAAGTCTTTGGCGGCTGGGCTGGCCGGTGCCGTGCACGTTGAAACGGTGGTCTCCGCCGTGCGGACGTCGTACAAGCTGGACGCGACGAAACAGACGGGCTGGCCCGTGACACGCTGGCTTTCGCGGTTCCGCAAGGATCCGCTGCGGCGCCTAAGCCTGCGCCGTGAGGGAGCCTCCGCAGTCAACAGGACCTCCATGCCACCGGCTGGACCCGCGGAATTCGCCAAGATTGATTCATCCGTCCGCGATTTTGCCGATGTTGCCAGCGATGGCTCGTCCGGTCCGTGGCGGGCATCCATCAGGGCGGCCGCGCGCAGTAGCCGTACCGAGCTGCCCGAGGCCCTTGATCAGGCTGTGGCCAGCACTGACCTCAAGGCCAACACCCGTGCGTGGTGGTGGCCGGTGTTCGCCGTGATCCAGTGGCTTGCGTTGCTGGTTGCTGTGGGCGGGCTGCTCTGGTTGGGTGCTTTGGCCGCGCTGGGCTACTTCCAGATGCCCGTGCCCGAGACGCCAGAAGTTGAGGATTGGCCGCTGCCAACGCTCATGGTGATAGCGGGAGTGGTGCTGGGGATTTTCCTTGCTATTACAAGTAAATTTTTGGCCATGGCAGGTGCCAGTGGTCGGGCAACCCAGGCCCGACGGCGTCTACGTGAGAGTGTCGCCGAGGTGTCGGAGACCCTTGTGGTGGCACCTGTCGAGGCTGAAATTGCTCAGTACCGCGCCTTCCAGGAAGCCCTTGCCGCTGCCCGCTGACGTCGGTTGAACCCGTCGAAGTCGCGATCGATCACCGAACGGGCCCCTTACAGGGTCAGGGCGTCGCGGCACTTGACGAGCGTGCGCAGGTTGCGGGTCGTCGTCGTACTTTTGTAGCGGGGGCGGGCTGAAAGTTTGCTGAACGGGCTGTCCAGGGTGCCACCCGCCGAGGCTGGCCAGGCCAAGGCCTCCGGGCTGAGCCGGGCAAGTTCGACGCCGGCAATCTCGCCACCGTGCCGCGCAAGCTCATCCAAAACGGCCGGGTCCGAGGAGAGCGTGATGTAGCTGTGGGTGGCGGGGTCATCGGCCGGCCAGGGGCAGGTTTCGATGATGGTTTCGAGCTGCGGCAAATCCATGACGACCACCCACGCTTCGTAGCCAAAGGTTTCACGCAACAAGGCCTCCACCATGGATTTCAGATCCGTGGGGGAGGCCTCGGCCGTGCAGACCACGTTGCCCGAAGCCAGCAGCGTCTTGACGCGGGTCAGGGGGAGTGTGGCAAGTGCTGTGCGAAGATCGGCCATCTTCAAATTGATGCCGCCGACGTTGATTCCACGAAGGAACACAGCGTATCTAGTCATGCGCAAACACTAGCCGAACACTCTCATGCGCCGCTAGATTGTCCCGCCATTAGGCATTCTTGCGCAGTGCCTCGGTCAGGATGCGGGATGCGTTGCACACGATCTCTGCGTGCAGGCGTCCCGGCTGACGGGTCAGGCGTTCGATCGGGCCGGAAATGGAAACCGCTGCGATGACGCGGCCGGACGGGCCACGCACGGGTGCCGAAACAGAGGCCACGCCGGGCTCACGCTCGCCGAGGGACTGACCCCAACCGCGACGACGGACACCAGCCAGAACGGTCGGGGTGAAGCGGGCGTTGTGCAGGCCCTCGAGCAGGCGCTCGTGGTCTTCCCAAGCCAGCAACACTTGTGCTGCGGAACCGGCTTTCATGGTGAGTTGGGTGCCCACGGGAATGGTGTCGCGCAGACCGATGGGGCGCTCCGCCGAGGCCACGCAGACGCGCGAGTCACCTTGGCGGCGGAAAATCTGTGCGCTTTCTCCGGTGGAGTCGCGCAGCTGAAGCAAGACGGGGCCGGCGGCGGCAATAAGCCGGTCCTCGCCAGCGGCCGAAGCGAGCTCAACGAGGCGGCTGCCGAGCACAAAGCGGCCCTGCATGTCGCGGCTGACAAGCCTGTGATGTACCAAGGCTAGTGCCAACCTGTGCACGGTGGGCCGGGCCAAACCAGTGGCCGCAACAAGCTGAGCCAGGGTGGTAGGGCCGGCTTCCAGTGCATCAAGCACAAGAGCCGCTTTATCGATGACGCCAACGCCACTAGAATTGTCCATGTACTGATATTGACGTCTCAGCATGTGAGATGCAAATCGGTGGGCTGGCCTAGGTGTCGGGCGGACTGGTTCAGTAAGAGATATACAAACCACCGAGCAAGGGTTCTGGCGCTAATTCTACGTCGGCATTCCACTGTTCAACAGATGAAGGGAGCTGGCCGTGACCGAGGCAACCACACCCGAAGCACACGACTCAGCACAGGTGCCGACCGTTTCGACATCGACTCCGCGCAAGGCAGCAAAGACGCTGGCCGAAAAGGTATGGCGCGACCACGTTGTAAAGCAAGGCGAAGGTGATGGTGACGCTGCCCAGCCTGACCTTCTGTACATCGACCTTCACTTGATCCACGAGGTCACCTCGCCGCAAGCCTTCGAGGGCCTGCGCCTGGCTGGCCGGCCGTTGCGCCGTCCGGACCTGACTATCGCCACGGAGGATCACAACACTCCAACACTGGCAATCGATAAGCCGATTGCCGATCTCACGAGCCGCACTCAGATCCAGACGCTGCGCAATAACTGCGCCGAGTTCGGTGTCCGCCTGCATTCGCTGGGCGACGCCGAGCAGGGGATCGTCCACGTGGTGGGCCCGCAGCTGGGTCTGACCCAGCCTGGAATGACGGTTGTTTGCGGCGACTCGCACACCTCAACCCATGGTGCCGTTGGCGCCTTGGCCTTCGGCATCGGCACCTCCGAGGTGGAGCACGTTATGGCAACCCAGACGCTGCCGCTGAAGCCGTTTAGGACCATGGCCATCAACGTCGAGGGCACATTGCGCCCCGGCGTCACGTCCAAGGACATCATCCTTGCCGTCATCGCCAAGATTGGCACAGGCGGCGGTCAGGGCTACGTGCTCGAATACCGCGGTTCCGCCATCCGGGCGCTGTCAATGGATGCCCGCATGACCGTGTGCAATATGTCCATCGAAGCTGGTGCCCGTGCAGGCATGATCGGCCCCGATGAAATTACCTTCGATTACCTCAAAGGCCGCGCCCACGCACCCGAGGGTGACGACTGGGATGTAGCTGTTGAGTACTGGAAATCCCTGAACACCGAGGCCGACGCCGAATTCGACGCCGAGGTCTTCCTTGA
>JBKKBD010000183.1:0-12619 GCA_046714315.1 Specibacter sp. | reverse complement strand
ACTTCCACGTTCAGGCACAGCGACTGCATTTCCTTGATGAGAACCTTGAAGGATTCCGGGATACCCGGCTCCGGGATGTTCTCGCCCTTGACGATGGCTTCGTAAACCTTCACGCGGCCATGGATGTCATCAGACTTGATGGTCAGCAGTTCCTGCAGCGTGTACGCCGCACCGTAAGCCTCAAGTGCCCAAACTTCCATTTCACCAAAGCGCTGGCCACCGAACTGGGCCTTACCGCCCAAGGGCTGCTGGGTGATCATGGAGTACGGGCCCGTGGAGCGGGCGTGGATCTTGTCGTCCACCAAGTGGTGGAGCTTCAAGATGTACATGTAACCAACGGAGACCGGGTCCGGGAACGGCTCGCCTGAGCGGCCGTCAAACAGACGGGTCTTACCCGAGGAATCGATCAGGCGGTCGCCGTCACGAGTCACGTTGGTGGAATCGAGCAGACCAGTGATTTCTGAGTCACGGGCGCCATCGAACACCGGGGTAGCAACCTTCGTCTGACCGGTTTCACGCGGCAGGTTCGGCAGGTCCTTGATCCAGTCAGGCTCGCCTTCAACCTTCCAACCGGTCTTGGCAACCCAACCGAGGTGGATTTCCAAAACCTGGCCAACGTTCATTCGACCCGGAACACCCAAGGGGTTCAGGACGATGTCCACCGGAGTACCGTCGGCAAGGAAGGGCATATCTTCGATCGGGAGGATCTTGGAAATAACACCCTTGTTACCGTGACGGCCAGCAAGCTTGTCACCATCGGTGATCTTGCGCTTGTTGGCAACGTAAACGCGAACCAGCTGGTTCACACCGGGGGGCAGGTCATCTTCGGAGTCGCGGTCGAAGACGCGAACACCGATGACGGTTCCTGATTCACCGTGGGGAACCTTCAGGGAAGTGTCGCGAACTTCGCGGCTCTTCTCACCGAAGATGGCACGCAGCAAACGCTCTTCCGGGGTCAGCTCGGTCTCGCCCTTGGGCGTGACCTTTCCAACCAGGATGTCGCCGGCTTCAACTTCAGCACCGATGTGGATGATGCCACGCTCGTCGAGACCAGCAAGGATTTCCTCGGAAACGTTCGGGATGTCCCGAGTGATTTCTTCGGCACCAAGCTTGGTGTCGCGAGCATCGATCTCATGCTCTTCGATGTGAATGGAGGAGAGAACATCTTCGGCAACAATGCGCTGCGAAAGGATGATGGCATCCTCGTAGTTGTGACCTTCCCAGGACATGAACGCAACCAAGAGGTTCTTACCCAAGGCAAGCTCACCCATGTCAGTTGCCGGACCATCAGCGATGATGCCGCCAACTTCCAGACGCTGGCCCTCAGAGGCCAGAACGCGCTGGTTGTAGGCCGTTCCCTGGTTGGAACGCTGGTACTTGGCGATCGGGTAGCTGATCTCAGAGCCGTCGTCGTTCAGCATGACCACTACGTCTGCCGAAACCTCGGAGACCACACCGGCCTTCTTGGCGATGACAACGTCACCGGCGTCAACAGCTGTGGCGCGCTCCATACCGGTTCCCACAAACGGGGCCTCGGACTGGACCAACGGCACTGCCTGACGCTGCATGTTCGCACCCATGAGTGCGCGGTTAGCATCATCGTGCTCCAAGAACGGAATCAAGGCCGTAGCCACAGACACCATCTGGCGCGGGGAGACGTCCATGTACTCGACATCGTTTGCCGCGATCAAAACGGGCTCGCCGCCACCACCGCGCTGGCGAACCAGGACGGATTCTTCGGAGAAGTGACTGTTGGCATCGAGAGGCGCGTTGGCCTGTGCAATAACAACATCCATCTCGTCATCAGCTGTCAGGTAATCAACTTCGTCAGAAACAAAGCCGTTCTTGACGCGACGGTACGGTGTCTCAATGAAACCGAACGGGTTGATGCGTCCGTAGGATGCCAATGAACCAATCAGACCAATGTTGGGGCCTTCAGGAGTTTCAATGGGGCACATACGGCCGTAGTGGGACGGGTGAACGTCTCGAACTTCCATGCCTGCACGGTCACGGGACAAACCGCCCGGGCCCAGCGCGGACAGACGACGCTTGTGCGTCAGACCGGCCAGCGGGTTGTTCTGATCCATGAACTGTGAGAGCTGAGAAGTTCCGAAGAACTCCTTGATGGCTGCCACAACGGGACGGATGTTGATCAGGGTCTGCGGCGTAATCGCTTCGACGTCCTGAGTGGTCATACGCTCGCGAACAACGCGCTCCATACGAGAAAGGCCTGTGCGGACCTGGTTCTCGATGAGCTCGCCTACGGCGCGGATACGACGGTTGCCGAAGTGGTCGATGTCATCGACATCGACGCGCAAGTCAACCTCGGCGCCGTCGCGCTGGCCCTTGGTGGTCTTGTTTCCGGCGTGCAAAGCAACCAGGTACTTGATCATGGCGACAATGTCGTCCACGCTCAGCACTGATGCCTTTTCGTCGCTCAACGGCAGGTCAATACCCAGCTTGCGGTTGATCTTGTAACGGCCCACTTTGGCCAGATCGTAGCGCTTGGGGTTGAAGTACAGGTTGTTCAACAGCGCGTCAGCGGCGTCAACTGTGGGCGGCTCGCCCGGACGAAGCTTGCGGTAGATGTCAAGCAAGGCATCTTCGCGACCGGTCGTGGCATCCTTTTCCAAGGTTGCACGGATGGAGTCGAACTCGCCGAACTCCTCAAGGATCTGACCTTCGGTCCAGCCCAAGGCCTTCAGCAGTACGGTGACTGACTGCTTGCGCTTGCGGTCAAGACGAACGCCAACCTGGTCGCGCTTGTCAATCTCCAGCTCGAACCATGCACCACGTGAGGGGATGATCTTAGCGGTGAAGATTTCCTTGTCACTGGTCTTATCCGCTGTGCGCTCAAAGTAAGCACCCGGAGAACGAACCAGCTGCGACACAACAACACGCTCGGTGCCGTTGATGACGAAGGTGCCCTTGTTGGTCATGAGCGGGAAATCGCCCATGAAGACAGTCTGCTGCTTGATTTCACCGGTCAAGTTGTTCATGAACTCGGCCTTGACGTACAGCGGCGCGGCGTACGTGGCGTCGCGGTCCTTGCACTCGTCAACGGTGAACTTGGGGTCAGAGAATTCCGGTTCCGTGAAGGACAGGGACATGGTGCCCTGGAAGTCCTCAATCGGGGAGATCTCTTCGAAGATGTCGGATAGGCCCGAGGTGACGGCCACACTGTCATCGCCAGCGTCCACAGCTGTCTGCATGCGGTCCTGCCAGCGCCCGTTACCTACGAGCCAGTCAAAGCTCTCGGTCTGGAGGGCAAGCAGATTCGGCACGTCAAGCGGCTCGTGAATCTTTGCGAATGAGAGGCGACTCTTTGCACCGTCGGTGCTGTTTGAATCGATAGCGGTTGCAGCGTTATTTACATTAGAGGTGCTCGAGGCGACCAAGAGGGATCCTTCCACAGACCTGCAGGCTTGTTCTTACGGACCCTCACCCGATTCAGTCCTGGTCATCAAACCCGGACGAACGCTGGCCAAGTAGTCCCGGATAGTGCCCCACCCAGCGGTTAATCCGCCCGGTAATGCATGCTTTCCGTAACTCTTGACCGAAACAAAGCCCACCGCTATATGAAGGCTGAAGGTTAAGAGGGATACGCAAAGAACTACATTACAGGACAAAGTGCCCACGCGTCTACCCCACCAAGCAGAAAACTGCAAGTATCAATGTTCCGTGGCTCAAAACCCCTGAATTTACGGGGAATATTCGCGCCCTTATTGGGCTGGTCACATCCCTTGGTCACACTCTTATTCCGGCGCCCATCGCGCGCCGACGAAATTTCCCGGCAGCCCAAGCTGTTAGATTTTATGACAGAACATGTACGGCTCAATGAGGATCTGTACGAAAGAAGTTTTTAGGAGCACGGACACCATGGCGACACAGGCAAATGATGTGGTACTTCTGGCCGGGGCGCGCACCCCGCAAGGCCGGCTCAACGGGCAGTTGGCGGGCCTTGCCGCCGTCGAACTTGGGGCAAAGGCCATCGCAGGGGCAGTGGCGCGGGCAGGCGTTGATACCTCCAACGTCGATTACGTGATCATGGGCCAGGTATTGCAGGCTGGGGCCGGGCAGAACCCTGCGCGGCAAAGCGCGGTCGGGGCCGGCATTGGCTGGAACGTGCCGGCCGTGACCATCAACAAGGTATGCCTGTCCGGGCTGACCGCCGTGATCGATGCGGCACGCCTGATTCGCAGCGGTGAGGCGACAGTGGTCGTGGCGGGCGGCCAGGAATCAATGACGCGTGCACCCCATATTCTTCCGGGCTCACGGCAGGGTTGGGCCTATGGCGCCATCCAGGCCCTCGATGTTGCTGCCCATGACGGCCTGACGGACGCCTTTGACGGTGACTCGATGGGCTTGTCAACGGAGCGCGGGAACATCCGCCTGAACATCTCACGCGCCGCCCAGGATGAGGTCGCCGTAGCGTCCCACCAAAGGGCAGCAGCCGCGGCCGAGGCTGGGATATTTGAGGCCGAAATTGTTCCTGTGACGATCCCCCAGCGCAAGGGCGATCCCCTGGTGCTGACCAAGGACGAAGGCATCCGCCCGCAGACCACGCTGGAAACGTTGGCCGGGTTGCGCCCGGCGTTCACGGCCGACGGCGCCATCACCGCAGGCAACTCCTCTCCCCTATCCGACGGCGCCAGCGCGCTGGTTCTTTCTTCCCGCGCTTATGCCGAGGCGAACGGGTTGGAATGGCTCGCCGTCATTGGCGCTCCCGGCCAGGTTGCCGGCCCGGATAACTCTTTGCACTCCCAGCCCTCCAACGCCATCAATCGCGCCTTGGAGTCTGCCGGGTGGACCGTGGGTGACCTTGACTTCATCGAGATCAACGAGGCCTTCGGTTCCGTGGCTGTCCAGTCCCTCCTTGACCTTGGGCTCCCCTTGGAGAAGTGCAACATTCATGGCGGTGCCATTGCCTTGGGTCACCCGATTGGCGCCTCTGGTGCCCGCCTTGCGCTGCACGCCGCAATGGAATTGCACAGGCGCGGATCCGGCAAGGCAGCTGTTGCACTCTGTGGCGGCGGCGGCCAGGGCGAGGCATTGCTGTTGTCGCTGGAGGCCAAGTGAGCGCAGAACCCGGGCCCAGCGGCCATGCGCGGGTAGCTGCGGATGCCGCCGCGAGGGGGCTGGCGGTGGAGATCTTTCCCCGACCGGCTGCTGGCTCCCTCGTTGAGGCCGCCGCACTCATGGGCATCGAGCCCTCGGACATTGTGAAGTCCCTGGTGGTCAAGCGCAGCGACGGCAGCTTCTTGTTCGCGCTGGTGCCCGGCGGCCGCTCCATTGCCTGGCCCAAACTGCGTGCCGTTGTTGGGGTCAATAAGCTCAAGATGCCTACGGCCGACGTCGCCCTGGATGCCACGGGATATGAGCGCGGCACCATCACTCCCCTGGGCAGCACGACGGCGTGGCCAGTGTTCGCTGACGAAGGTATCCGTGGGCGCAAGGTCGCCATGGGCGCAGGCGAACACGGCTACAGCTTGTTCGTCGCAGGCGACGAGCTCATCGCAGCGTTCGAAGCAACGGTGGCGGACATTTCCGTGCCGGAGTAGCCCGGACGCAAAGAAGCCCCGCACCAATCGGTGCGGGGCTTCTTTTGAAGTGCGAGGTGATTACTTGAGGGTAACCGTGGCGCCGGCAGCTTCGAGAGCTTCCTTGGCCTTCTCAGCAGCTTCCTTCGTTGCACCTTCCAGAACAGCCTTAGGAGCCGAGTCAACGACCTCCTTGGCTTCCTTCAGACCCAAAGCAGTGATCGCGCGAACTTCCTTGATAACAGCAATCTTCTTGTCGCCGGCTGCTTCGAGGATAACGTCGAATTCAGTCTGCTCAGCAGCTTCTTCTGCGGCACCGCCAGCAGGACCGGCAACTGCAACAGCAGCAGCGGTTACTTCGAAGGTCTCTTCGAAGAGCTTGACGAACTCAGAGAGCTCGATGATGGTCAGTTCCTTGAAAGCTGCAATGAGCTCGTCGTTGGTGAGCTTAGCCATGAGTGGCGCTCCTTCTTGTTTACTGGCCCCATATGGGCCAAATCTAAAACCTAAGTCCTCATGGATTTAGGGGAAAACTAACAGGGACAAATCCCTGATGAGGACTAGGCCTCGGTGGTCTCAGCTTCTGCAACGGGAGCTTCTTCAGCAGCCGGAGCTTCTTCTTCAACTGCGGGTGCTTCCTCAGCGGGTGCACCTTCGGCCAGCTTCAAACGCAGGGCTTCGAGGGTACGCGCAGCGGCGGCCATCGGAGCCTTGAGGATGCCAGCAACCTTGGCCAGCTGCAGTTCGCGAGACTCGAGGGCTGCCAGTGCGGCGACCTCAGAAGCATCGAGAGACTTGCCTTCGAACAGACCGGTCTTGATGACCAGCTGCTTGTTGGCCTTTGCAAAATCCGTCAGGCTCTTTGCTGCTGCAACAGCGTCACCCTTGATGAATGCAATAGCGGTGGGGCCGGACAGCTGACCCTCGAAAGCGTCAACACCAGCTTCCTTGGCCGCAATGGCAGTCAGAGTGTTCTTTACAACCGAGAACTTGGTGTCCTGGCCGAGAGAAACGCGCAGCTCCTTGAGCTGAGCTACGGTGAGCCCACGGTATTCGGTTAGGACTGCGGCAGTTGAATCAGTGAAATCTTGCTTGATTTCTGCAACTGCAGCCACCTTTGTTGGCGTTGCCATAACACTCCTTCCGGGAATAGTTGCCGGTCTTTCTTTAGTCTTCGCCCTTCTCCAGCAAGCTGGATCCGGACAAACAAAAACGCCCCGCACAGATGTACGGGGCGTTTTTCGCAGCGGATCCATGGGATTGCTCCCGGTTCAACACTGCTCATAAGCTTTGTGCACCTGCGCTGGTCGTCCATGTTAGGACTTTTCGGATGAAAACCGACCCGGTTCCAATGCAAGTAAACGCATGATGCATTTGCTTCGTTGGGGGTGGTAGTCATCGACCGACGGTCTTTGGTCCCTTAAGGCTACAGGACACCGTGCACAGACACCAAATCCACTGCGTGTGTGGCTGGCTACAGTTGGCTGGCTACAAGGCGTTGAAGTCCTTGCGCCACTGCCCCGTCATTCCAGCGCTGACATAGCCGAGTTGGGCATTGACCGAGAGCATGTAGGAGTTTTCCGGGGCATTCCACGTAAAGATGGTTCCGGCACGCGGGAATTCGCGCATCAACTGTTCCATGTTTGCAACCTTGATGAGCAGCCCTACATCTTTCCCCTTGTGCGCAAGTTCAACCACGGTGTCATCTTGGAAGGCTACGTCTTCGCGGTTACCAAGAACCGAAATGGAGGTGAAGCCCACCAAGGCACCTGTCTCCAGGGATTCGGCCGCGCTAACGAGAGTTCGCCGACCCGTCAGGGCCGAGAGTTCCTCGGTCTCACGTAATTGAGCCACATCCCAAGGTTCCTGGGCGTCCCCGTCCTTGCCATCAACTAGGTCCCGCTCCAGACGGACAAAGTCCTGCTCCCACTTCTCCGGGCAAGCATCCAACCACTGGTGCACGGCGTACAACGACTTATGCGTTGCTGCAGCGTGTTCAGTTAGTTCGGCGACAAGTGCCGGGTCCAGCGGCAGTGCGCAGGCGCTGAACTGTTCCACCCGTTCGAGGTCATATCCCGCGCTATAAGCGAAGCGTGCTTCCCTGCTGCTCAGCGGCAGGGTCCCGGTGCCTTGGGAGGCCGGGATCGGCTCGCTCTTGGCATCGGCCAACGTGGCGGCAGGGTGGTTGGTTTCAACCATGGTGATCTTACGGTTCTCGCCACGAACAAATACCTCCGCGGCCTCAAGGAGCTTCCGACCCAGCCCCATACCGGACGCTGACGGCAGCACGTCAAGTGTCACGTGTGCGAGCTCGGTATTGTCATCAAGAGGCATGACAATGCCAGCACGGCCCACAATGGCACCGCCGCTGCGGGCCACCAGCACCACGTTCCACTCATAGGGATCGTGGCATTGGGCGAACAACTCTTCGGCCGTGTACGCAAGCTTGTCATTCCCCCACGTATGGACGCGCACCTGACGGGACACCTCAACGGCCTGGAGGAAATCATGAGCCAGTTCGCCGTCCAAGGACTCGGGAATCCGCAATTGCTCGATGGTAGCTTCAGTCATAACTCGATTACCCCGCGATTAACTTGCTTGGAGGCCGCACCATGACAAAGTCATGCTCGACCCTCGTCCCCAATTGAAAACTTCTGGTTCCTGCAATGCTGAACCCGTGCTTGCTGTAGAACGTCTGGGCCCGCACATTCTCGCTATTGACACCCAGCCACATGGGCCGGTTGCCGCTCTCGGACACCCATTCTAGGCTCGCCTTCACGAGCCGCGCCGCCACACCACCGCCATGGACAGCCGGATGGGCATAGCACTTGCTGAGTTCCACGGCATCGGATTGGGTCACCACATTGGCCACGTCTTGGTCCGACGGCGGCGCATCGACGAGCATCGTATAGCCCACCAGGCGTCCGTCGTTTTCGCCGCCTAGTTCTTGGGCGACAAACAAAACGCGCTGTGGGTCCGCCAAATATTTGGTAAATGATGGTGCGCCGAGATTTTCCACGACAAAGGCCTCCACCTCCGCCTCTGGACTGTCGGCAGGACATGCAAGTGGAAACGTGATGGCCGCCAACTCGGCCAGGGCGGAAGCGTCAGTTGCGCTTGCCCGGCGAATACTAACGTCCATGCGTTTGCTCCTTGATGACGAATGCTCGGTGAAGTGAGATGCCCCGGCCCGGCCATTTATGCCGGCCTGGCCGTTGGGGCATTGCCCTTCAGTTTACAAAAAAGGGAGGGCCGCTGCAGCAACTGCTGCAACGACCCTCCCGAATCAGTCCTTAAGGACTAGCCTTCGATAACAACCTTGGTTGCTGCAGCGTCTACAGCGATACCAGGGCCGAACGTCGTGGAGACGGTGGCCTTCTGCAGGTAGCGGCCCTTGGAGGAGGACGGCTTCAAACGAAGCACCTCTTCCAGAACGGCTGCGTAGTTCTCGGCCAGCTTGACGGCGTCGAACGAAACCTTGCCGATGATGAAGTGAAGGTTGGCGTGCTTGTCGACTCGGAAGTCAACCTTTCCACCCTTGATGTCATTAACAGCCTTGGCGACGTCGTTGGTGACGGTACCGGTCTTCGGGTTAGGCATGAGGTTACGAGGACCCAATACCTTACCCAAACGGCCAACCTTACCCATGAGGTCAGGTGTAGCTACGGCTGCGTCGAAGTCGGTCCAGCCGCCCTGGATCTTTTCGATCAGCTCGTCGGTGCCAACGAAGTCGGCGCCGGCTGCGATTGCAGCCTCGGCACGCTCGCCGGTTGCGAAAACCAATACGCGGGCGGTCTTACCGGTACCGTGAGGCAGGTTAACCGTTCCGCGGATCATCTGGTCAGCCTTGCGAGGGTCTACACCCAAGCGGAAGGCAACCTCAACGGTCGCGTCGAACTTGGACGGGTTGGTGTCCTTGGCCAGCTTGATGGCGTCGAACGGTGCGTAAACGCTATCCGCATCGATCTTTGCCTGAGCTGCCTCATATGCTTTACTGCGCTTTGCCATGCTGCGTTTCTCCTTGTGCAGTTGTGGTCGTTAGGACCGCGCGGGCCCTGCCACTACGTACGCCGCAACCCACCAAAGGTGAGTTATCCGGCGTCGTTCTTGATGAATTTGGTGTTACTGGCGGTCTCGACAGGCTCGACCACCGGGGCGGAAAAGGCTTAAGCCTCGACCGTGATACCCATGGAACGAGCGGTACCGGCGATGATCTTCTCGGCGCCTTCGATGCTCGTGGCGTTGAGGTCAACCATCTTCTGGGTGGCGATCTCGGTAACCTGGGCCTTGGTCAGCTGAGCAACCTTGACGGTGTGCGGGGTAGCTGAACCCTTGGCAACGCCTGCAGCCTTTTTGATGAGCTCTGCAGCCGGCGGGGTCTTGGTGATGAACGTGAATGAACGGTCTTCGTAAACCGTGATTTCAACGGGGATAACGTTTCCGCGCTGGGATTCCGTTGCAGCGTTGTACGCCTTGCAGAATTCCATGATGTTGACGCCGTGCTGACCAAGTGCCGGACCGATGGGCGGTGCCGGGTTAGCGGCGCCTGCCTGGATCTGCAGCTTGATAAGGCCGGTGACCTTCTTCTTGGGAGCCAATGTAGGGTCCTTCTCTCAATATCTATCCTAGGACGACGGAGCGCGTCCAAGGTGGGTGGCCGAATGGCGTCCGGCCGAACGTTTCGCAAGTGCTAAGCACGCGCTTGCGGAACGAAAATTGTGGGTAACTAGATCTTGCTGACCTGGTTGAAAGCAAGTGTGACGGGAGTTTCGCGCTCGAAGATGGAAACCAATACCACCAAGTGGGCGGATTCCGCCTTGATCTCGGAGATCGACGCCGACAGGCCCTCGAAGGGACCGTCCTTGACGATGACTGCCTCGCCAACTTCAAAGTCGATCTCAGCGTCAACGGGATCGTGACGCAGCGGAACGCCGGTCTCTTCAGCCTGCTGCTCCTCGAAGATCGGGGCAAGCATGGAGAAGACCTCATCCAGGCGCAACGGAACAGGGTTGTGGGCGTTGCCAACGAAGCCTGTGACACCCGGGGTGTGGCGAACAACGCCCCATGATGCGTCAGTCAGGTCCATGCGGACAAGAACGTAGCCGGGAATGCGAACGCGGTTGACCACCTTGCGCTGGGCATTCTTGATCTCCACGACTTCTTCCATGGGGACCTGAATTTCGAAGATGAAATCTTCCATGTTCAGCGTCTGGCTGCGTGACTCAAGGTTTACCTTGACGCGGTTTTCGTAGCCGGCGTAGGAGTGAATGACGTACCAGTCACCCTCCTGGCGGCGCAGCTTTGCCTTGAACTCTTCAGCCGGGTCCACTTCGGGCTCGGCGGGTTCGACGGCGGCGTCAGCCTCAGGGGCTTCTTCCTGCGCGTCAGCGGCTACTGCCTCTTCAGCTTCGACGTTGTCATCGGATGCATCAAGGTCGGCATTGATGGCAGCATCAGCAACCACAGTGTCCTGGTCCTGCTCACTGTTTGTTGCCTCGGGCTCCAGCTCAGACACGAATTTCCTGCTTTCCTTGTGCGTTCTTAAATGGCTCAAACCGACCCAATGCCGAAGTGTTCGGCGGGGTCGGCCAAGTTGAGCGTTTTACTGCTCGATGTTGATGTTTCCACCGAAGATCCAGAGAACTGCGTTACCGAAGCCCAGATCCAGAATGGTCACAATGCCCATCATGATTACAACGAATACCAGCACAACGGCGGTCATGTTGATCAACTCTTTGCGAGTGGGGGTGACAACCTTCTTCAGTTCGCCAATTACTTGGCGAAGGAAGAGTGCAATCCGGCTAAAAATTCCGGGCTTACCGGGTTTTGTCGCCTTCTTGGCCGGGCCCTTGGAGCTGCTTGCCGCAGTTTCGGTCACCAGTGCCTCACTCATCATTAGTTGGAATCCGCGCAGATCCGTGGATTCGGACCGTGCGATGTGCAAACTATTCGCTTAAGCAAGCTGTATTTACTGCACAAACCACCGTGCAAACTGCTGTGCTTATGCGCAGGGCAGACAGGACTCGAACCTGCAACCTGCGGTTTTGGAGACCGCTGCGCTACCAATTGCGCCACTACCCTTTGAAATTTATCCCTCAGACCCAGGTGGGCGTCCGCGGGCAAACATCCATTCCTTGCTAATTGCCATGAATAACTTACAGCGTTGAAGCGGTCTTTCCAAACCGGCCTCAAGGCGTGAACCATCATGGAAGTTCAACACCGGTTACCCATTCTACGCATTCTTAGGCTCATTCGTCGAACCGGGCGCCCAATGCCCCTAAAGTAGACACTGACGATGAAAGTATTTTGGGTCTCCCACCGAAGAAAGAATCATGATGTCTGCCGACTTGACAGCTGACCACGCCTCCGGGCGCCGTGTTTCCGCACGGATCGCCGCTATTGCCGAATCCGCCACACTGGCAGTGGACGCCAAAGCCAAGGCACTGAAGGCCGCCGGCCGCCCCGTCATTGGGTTTGGCGCCGGCGAGCCCGACTTCCCCACACCTGACTACATTGTTGAGGCAGCCATTGCTGCCGCCCGCCAGCCCAAGTACCACAGGTACTCCCCTGCTGCCGGACTTCCGGAATTGCGCAGCGCCATTGCAGAGAAGACCCTGCGCGATTCCGGTTACGCCGTGGATCCGGCCCAGGTGCTTGTGACCAACGGCGGCAAGCAAGCCGTCTACGAATCCTTCGCAACACTCTTGGATCCAGGAGATGAAGTCATCCTCCCGGCCCCTTACTGGACCACCTACCCAGAAGCGATTCGCCTGGCCGGCGGCGTTCCCGTCGAGGTTTTTGCCGGTCCCGAACAGGGCTACATGGTGACGGTTGAGCAGCTGGAAGCCGCACTGACGCCCCGCACCAAGGTTTTGCTCTTCGTGTCGCCGTCCAACCCCACAGGCGCGGTTTACTCGCCCGAGCAAACTCGCGAAATTGGTCTCTGGGCGGCATCCAAGGGTCTGTGGGTTATCACCGATGAAATCTATGAGCACCTCACCTACGACGGCGTTCCCTTCACCTCGATCGCCACGGCAGCCCCCGAGCTGGGCGACCGCGTGGTCATCCTCAATGGCGTG
>JBKKBD010000182.1:0-7416 GCA_046714315.1 Specibacter sp. | reverse complement strand
TTGCTGGGCTGTATAGCCCATGGCCAGCGGGTAGCCGTTGTGGTCTACAGCAGGGAGCTTGGCGTTCTCTGCCGATAAGGCCTGGCGGACTTCGCCAGGTGTCATTTCGTGCCAGGGTTTGATCATGGCTATTTCCCCTTCCGGAGGGCGTTGACGACCCCGTCCAGGATCTCGGCCACGGGTACCTCTGTACGGTTGTCCATCGTGCGCGGCCGTTCCATCACGACAATGTCGTTGACGGTCACCGCGGTACGGGGAACGAATGATGCACCGTTAAGCCATGCTTGAAGGACTTCCCTGTTGGCGAATGCCTCGAACGCCTGAGCGGCGGCCGCAAGGTGCCCCGCTACGGTTTCCACCATGGCCGCATGCTCGACGTCAGGCTTGTACCCGGAGGTATCAGCAGCCTTGGAGCTCAGGCTGCTGACCGTGTTGCGGGCGTTGGTGATGGCGGTTTCGAAGCCCAGCAGTTCCCGCCTGGAATCCTCCAGGTCCTTCAGGAGCTTGTTCCTGTTCTCCGGGGCAGGAATCGGCTGGCTGGCCGCGATGGCACCCGCGACAGCGGCGTTATCCAGAGCGTCAGCTTTGGCCAAGGCCTCGTCGCTGGACAGCTCAGCACCGCGGACGCGGGCCAGGGCCTGCCGTGCAACGAGGTCATCGTAAGCGGCCAAAGCCGTGGCAACGGGCGCCGGGATGAGTGCCTTGGGCGGGCGGAGGTCGAAAGCCGTGCCGCCCCGGTGAATCGCTACTGCTCGGGTCATGATTCCGTTCCTTCGTGGTTGTGGCCGTCGTGGCCGGTTTTGGTTTTGGGCCGTTCGTCGATTCGTGGGAGGTTCGCGCCGAGGATCGCCTGCGGGCAGATACCGCGGGCTACAAGGTCGCGCGCGAGCTGCTCCGCCTCGCGGTCAAGCTTGGTCATTCGTGGCATTTCCGGCCGCCTCCTCGACTTCCGCAAGGCGAAACTGCCAGTGCAATTCCAGCCGGCGCAGTGCGTAGAGCTGAGCGCCGAAATCTTCCTGCCCGGTATCCTGCGCCAGGGCGATAATCACGGAAGCGGCGACGCAGAGTGAATCGAACGTCACCGGCCCCACGTCAGCGCGCGGGACCTGCTCCAGCCGGCTGTACAGCGCTTCAGTGAGCGGGCGGCCGCCCATCGTGTCGCGGATGGCAGCAAACAAAAGTTCGCCAGCCGCCTCCAAGCTACTCATGACGCCACCTGGCGCATCGACTTACGAGCGTCGTAAGCTTCCCTGCACTCAGCACACGAAGCAATCACCAACTTGTCCGGATGAGCCGAACACACCAGCGACGGACCTGCAGCAGGAGGCAGGCCAGGTGTGCCATTGATCCACGCCTCATCCTCTTCAGGACTCATCCGAGACGTTGCCCAAGGATCCACAACATTTGAAATTTCAGGAGAGTTCATATCTTCTATTCCCGGCCTGTCCCTTTTGGTTTCGCTTTTGCTTTGCGACTCGGTTACCGATTTGGTTTTCTCACCAGTGTTTATACGGGCTGGGAAGTCTTGGGCTCTCGCTGCTGTTTTGGAAACTCCGGTTATACCGTGGCTTTGCGGCTCGCTTACCGAGTTGCTTTTCTGCTCCCTTGGTTTACCCTTGGGCCGGCCGCCCTTGCCGCCGTTCTCCCGGTTGGCCTCCTGCTGCTTGAGCACAGCCTCACGGGACCGCTGGTACTGGGCATGATGTCGGATCACGTAGCAGGTGCCAGCGTCTTGCCAGAACCCCGCGTCAAGCAGCTCCTGGAGCGCCTCAGGCGTCTTGGCGAACCTCCGCAGGTCATCCTTCGAAATGATGCAGTCCAGCAGCTTCCGGTTGCTCCAGACAATGCCCTCCGTGTGGAGGCGGAATGCGGCGTCGGTGAGGGTCCACGCGTCGTCGCTGTAGTCATCGCTGAGCTTGGACCACGTCATGACGGCACTCGCTTACGGCAGACAGGTCCCAGACGGGCCGTTATTGAACGGCTGGAAGAGAGAAAAGCACCGCAGCGTCCACAACGAACGGACAACGAGAGCCCGAACCCGGCGGCGGTCTTGCGAAGGATCGCCAGCGTGATATCTGACGGATTCGCTGCGTGTTGCCGCACGGGCGGGATGTCACCGGGGGGATACTTATCTTGTAGGTCTTCCCCTGGACCGTTGAAAGCGCCCGCCGGCCCACCATCGGCGGGCGCTTTTCTTGCGCCCCCTGACATGTCAGCCAGCCGCCGCGAACTGGGCATCCACCCAAGCGATTACATCGGCGCGGCGGTACATCACCCGGCCCGCGATCTTGGCGGACTTCGGCCCCGAGCCGTTATGCCGCATCCAGCGCAGTTGTGCGGGGCTCTTGCGGAGCATTTCCGCAACCTCTTCAAGCGTCATGAGATCCATGACCACGCTTTCTTCTTCTAATCCAATCGAAAATCGAATGGCAAACGAATGTGACTACAGCATACACCGTGAGTGTATTGACAGTCCATGCGATTTGCTGCGAGTCTTAGTACGTGATTGAGAAAGAGGTCCCGGGAATTAGGGATGAAGCCCGATTCGTGGCCGCGATGAAGCGCATTCGCGAGGACTTGGGTATCTCCCAGGGGGAGCTAGCGGCACGGCTGAATGCAGCCGGCTGGGAAGGCTTCCGCCAAGCCACCGTGTCCAGAATCGAGCAGGGCGAACGAACTATAAGGCTGGCCGAGGCGCATGCCATTGCCGAGACCCTTGGATTGCCCTTTCGCCGCATGATGGACGAAGCCGCGCAAGCTCAAACCAGTGTCTATGCACGACGGATCAGCGAGATTGACCGCCTGAGCGAGGACTTCGCCCAGCAGATAGCCGCCCACCGAAAGAAGCTGAACACACTTGAGCGGATGCTGACTAACTACCAGGCTGAAAAGCAGCAACTGGAGGCAGCCATGGCGGACGGGCGTGATGGGGGAACTGATGAGCTGGCCACGCTGGGGCTCCTGGTGCGGCGCCACGAGCCCGAGCAGGGAGTCCCGCGGGAGTGGCTGGCCGACGAATACGAGCAGCAGCGGCGCAAGTACAACGAGCAAACCGCGGAGGCGGATCAAGATGGCGTCGATAACGAAGCGCGATAACGGATCCTGGCGTGCCAGGTTCAGGGATGAAGCTGGAAAGGAACACGCCCGCCACTTCACGAGGAAGATCGACGCCCAGCAGTGGCTCAATGAGGTTACCGCCGCTGTCGTTACGGGCACCTATGTGAATCCGAAGACGGCGCAGACAACGGTCCGAGAATGGTCCGAGGTATGGCTGAAGGGTTACGAGAGCAATAGGCCTTCCACGGTCCGCCAGGCCCGGACCCATCTCAAGCGGATCAATGCCGCGTTCGGGAATCGGACGCTGAAAAGTGTGCGGCCGTCTGAGGTCAAGGCGTGGACGGCGAAACTGAGTGCGGAGGGCCTGGCTGACTCCACGGTTTATGCCCTGCATTCCCGGCTGGGACAGTTGTTCGCCGATGCCGTCCATGATGGGATGCTGCCGAAGTCCCCGCTGAGCCGGCGGACATCTCCGAAGGCGGGCAGGCAGCGCCCATATGTGGCGACGACCGCCCAGGTATGGGGCCTGTATGAGGCGATGCCGGAAGGGCTGAGGCCTGCGGTCCTGCTGGCGGCGTTCGCTGGCCTGAGGGTCGCTGAGGCGGTTTCGCTGCGCGTCTCGGACGTGGATTTCATGCGGGGAATTATCACGCCGGCCATCCAGTACCCGGGGGTTGAACTCAAGACGGAAGAATCGAAGAACCCAATTCCGATTCCCCAGGATCTCTCTCTTGAGCTGTCCGTGAATCCCACAAAATGGGGGAGCGCCACGCTCGTGACCAACGAATGGGGCCGGCCGCTTTCACCGTACCGGCTCGAACACTACTTCCGGCTGGCGCGGGCCACGGTCAAGGGCCTGCCGGAAGGCTTCAGGTTCCATGACTTGAGGCACTACTTCGCATCGCTGCTGATATCCAAGGGCCTCGATGTGAAGGTTGTCCAGAAGTCGCTCCGGCATGCTTCAGCCAAGACGACCCTGGACGTTTACGGGCACATGTGGCCCGACAAAGAAGAGTCCGCACGTGCTGCCGTCGCGGAAGTGCTGGCAGCTCGTGCGGACTCTGTGCGGACTAAACCCCGTTTAGCCCAGTAAATACGCTAGACGCCGTAGTAGAGCTCGAACTCGTACGGGTTCGGGCGCAGCGAGAGCGGCTTGATCTCGTTTTCACGCTTGTATTCGATCCAGGTGTCGATCAGGTCCTGGGTGAAGACGCCGCCAGCCTGCAGGAACTCGTTGTCGTTCTCCAAAGCAATGAGGGCTGCTTCGAGGGACTCCGGAGCCTTGGGGATGTCCTTGGCTTCTTCCGGGGGCAGCTCGTACAGGTCCTTGTCGATGGGAGCAGGGGGTTCGATCCGGTTCTTGATTCCGTCAAGGCCGGCCATCAGCTGAGCTGAGAAGGCCAGGTACGGGTTGGAGGACGGGTCCGGTGCGCGGAACTCGAGGCGCTTGGCCTTCGGGTTGGTGCCGGTGATCGGGATACGGATACCGGCAGAGCGGTTGCCCTGTGAGTAAACCATGTTCACGGGAGCTTCGAAGCCCTTGACTAGGCGGCGGTAGGAGTTCACCGTCGGGTTGGTGAAAGCCAAAACAGCGGAGGAGTGCTTGAGTAGACCACCGATGTACCAGCGAGCCATGTCGGACAGGCCGGCGTAACCCTTCTCGTCGTAGAACAGCGGCTCGCCGTTGCTCCACAGTGACTGGTGGCAGTGCATTCCCGAACCGTTGTCACCGAAAACCGGCTTCGGCATGAACGTTACGGACTTACCGGCGGCCCATGCGGTGTTCTTGATGACGTACTTGAACTTCTGCAGATCATCAGCTGAGTGAACCAAGGTGTTGAATTTGTAGTTGATTTCAGCCTGGCCGGCTGCGCCAACTTCGTGGTGCGAGCGCTCAACCTCGAGGCCGGCGGCGTCCAACTCGATGCACATGGCGTCGCGCAGGTCTGCCTGGTGGTCGATCGGGGCAACCGGGAAGTAACCGCCCTTGACGGGGGTCTTGTAGCCAAGGTTTCCGCCAACTTCTTCGCGGCCCGTGTTCCAGTTAGCCTCTTCGGAGTCGATCTTGTAGAAAGATCCCTGCGGTGAGGATTCGTACTGGATGTTGTCGAAGACGAAGAACTCGGCCTCGGCGCCAAAGAATGCTGTGTCAGCAATTCCGGTGGAAGCCAGGTAGGCCTCAGCCTTTTCGGCTACGCCACGAGGATCGCGGTGGTACGGATCTCCCGTGCGCGGGTTGACGATGGAGAAGTTCAGCGCGAGCGTCTTCTCCTTGCGGAACGTGTCAACGAAGGCGGTTGTGGGGTCCGGAATCAGCTGCATGTCCGACTCGGCGATACCCTGGAAGCCGCGGATGGAGGAACCATCGAAGAGCTGGCCGTTGACGAAGAAGTCAAGGTCGACAGTCTTGGCGGGCACATTGAAGTGCTGCTGGACGCCGGGCAGGTCGGTGAATCGAATATCGACGAATTTTACATCTTCGTCCTTGATGAACTGAAGTACTTCTTCCGCGTTCTTGAACATCTACGCTCCTTGGCGCTGGGGGTTTCGGCCGGCTGGGTGCGGCCATGGTGCCTGTGCAACTGTGACCAGCCTAGAACGAGCCCGTTACTTTATCGTGTCCGAATTGTTTCCGGCAGGTTACAAGACCTCCGAAGTGGCCAGATGTTCGGGCTTTGCAACCGCGAAGGTAGGCTGGAGGGGTGGTAGATCGTAAAGACATAGGTTCGTGGCTCTCTGGGCCGGACACATCCAATATATCCAAATTTCCCGGGCAGCGGTTGGGTCTTCCGGAATCAGGCCGTGGTTCCATGGCTAGGGCCGGTCGGCGAATTCTGGCGTTGTGCATCGATTGGGGTCTGTCGTATTTGATTGCGATTGCCTTTTTCGACGGCAATCCCAACGCCATCCTTGCCATCTTCGCTGCCGAACAAATGGTCCTCGTGGGAACCCTTGGATACAGCGTGGGGCACAGGATCATGGGCATCCAGGTGACAAGGCTCGACGGCGGACCCGCGGGCTTGCTGGCGGGCGTGGTTCGCGCTTTGCTGGTGTGCCTGGTGATCCCAGCCATCATCGTTGACGCTGACCACCGTGGACTGCATGACAAGGCCATGAAGACTATTCTGGTTCGTCGCTAATAAAAGGTACGGCCCCGGGCGTGTCTCGGGGCCGATTTCTTTTTTAAGGCCCCATATTTTGGGTGCGTGGCAAGGGCAATGAAGAAGTAGGCGCTTAAACACAGTGAGCCCGGCATAATTTCTGCGGGGCCCACTGTCTTTCTCAAATTGTTGCTTTCGCTCTTAGCGTCCGCGAGAAGCCTTACGATCCGGGCGTGCCTTGTTCGGATCAATGCCCTTCGGAATCGGCAGCTTGTTGCCCAAGGAAGCGATGCGCTTGTTGACGGTGCTGACCTCAACCTTGGTCAGTTCGCCCTTAAGTTTGTTCATCTGCTTCGTGACCTTGGCGATCGAAGTCTGGCCCTCGCCCTTGCCTGTCTCGATGACGGTGATGGTGACGTTGGGCAGAATGCGAGACAGGCGTCGTCGTTCTGCATCAACGAGGCTCTTCACTCGAGTCGAGGGACCTTCGGTGACCAGCACAATGCCGGGCTTGCCGATGGCGCGGAACACCACATCTTGGGTGCGGGGGTTGACGGCAGCAGGCTGCTCATCAAAGATCCAGCCGCGCTTCAGCGAGCTCAAGGCAGCTCCAGCAGCACCGGGCTTGCCTTCAATCTGGGAGTAAGCAGCGCGCTCTGCACGGCGGGACATAATCAGCAGCGCACCCAAGAGACCAAGGGGGATGCCGATCAACAAGCCGGTGATCCAATTACCGGGGGAGACCAGCAAAGTCACCACGAGGGAAACCAGGATCAGGCCGAGGAATGCACCAAGCATTAGCCACGTGATCATGGGGTCGTGGCGGCGGGTCATCTTGAAGATGTCCACCATTTGCTTGATGCGGCTGGGCTTCTTGACCTTGTTCGGCTTGCCAGGCTTCGGCTTGCGGGAAAAGAAGGAGCGCTTGGGTTCGTCAGCGTTGCTGGATGCTGTGTCAGTGGTTTTGGCCATAGTAAGTCAATTCTAGCGGGTTTTGAAAGAAATTATGCTGTTGCGATGAGGGAGGCGGCTTCCTGGCGGGTATGGCCGGAATCTTCGATGCCTTCGGCGATATGCGCGAGGTGTTCGGGGATGTCGAGTCCCTTTTTCCGCATGGCCGTGGCCCACAAACGCCCGGCCCGGTAGGAAGAACGCACCAACGGCCCACTCATGACACCCAAGAAGCCCATCTCCTCAGCCTCGGCCGAGAGTTCAAGGAATTCCTGCGGCTTGACCCAACGATCCACCGGCAAGTGCC
>JBKKBD010000181.1:0-14819 GCA_046714315.1 Specibacter sp. | reverse complement strand
CGATGTCAAAGACGTAGTCGGCCGAGCCATCGTCTTTGATGACCGCCGCCGCCGACGCCGTCCTGGCTAGTGACCTTGACCCGGGTAGAAGCGTCACACCGGCCTCGTGAAGGTGGTGTTCAATGGAGTTTCCGCGGGCGTCCGGTCCAATTGCGGTCAGGAGAACCGTCGAGACACCAAGTCTCCCCAGCCCGTAAGCGACATTGGCGGGCGAGCCTCCGGGGTGTTCAACTGTGTTGTCGGCCCTCGTCACGACGTCGATCAGGGCTTCTCCCACAACCATGACATCGAACTGCAAGTGATCGTCATTCCGGGCAGTATTGAGGTGATTCATGGCCTGTCTCTCGTGAAAGGTAATATCCGGGCAATACAAGGTCAATCCCCGGACGGGCTTTCCGGTCCGGGGACTGACATGGTGACAATTACTACTTAGGCGGTGGCGGCACCGGTCATGATCGCGACGGCGTCGGTCATGCTGTGTGACTGCGGGGTGATGGTGGCGGCGCACTTGCCGAGGCGCTGGATGTGAATCCTGTCCGCCACGTCAAACACATGCGGCATGTTGTGGCTGATCAGGATGACGGGCAGTCCTCGATCCCGGAGGTCACGGACCAGCTGCAGCACCTGGTTCGATTCGCGCACACCAAGTGCCGCGGTTGGCTCATCCAGCACAACCACCTTGGAACCGAAGGCTGCTGCACGGGCCACGGCCACGGCCTGGCGCTGGCCCCCGGACAGGTTCTCCACGGGTACCGTGACGTCCTGAAGTGTTGAGATGCCTAGCCGGGTCAATTCTTCCTTGGCCTTGCGGCGCATCCCTTGCGTGTCCAGCATTCTAAAGATGGAACCCAAAGGACCGGGCAGCCGCTCTTCCCGCCCTAGGAACAAGTTGGATGCAACGTCGAGGGCCGGCGAGACGGCAAGGTTCTGGTAAACCGTCTCAATCCCGTGAACCCGAGCGTCCTGAGGGCGCTTGAAGTTAACCGGCACCCCGGAGACCTTGAGCTCACCGGAGTCTGGAATTTCCGCACCGGTCAGGCACTTGATGAGTGTCGATTTACCGGCCCCGTTGTCACCGATGATGGCGAGAACTTCGCCCGGGTATAGGTCAAGGCTGACGCCGTCGAGCCCCACAACGCGGCCATAGGTCTTCACAAGGTTCCTGGCTTGCAGGATGGGCTGGCGGACTTCCGTCCCTGCGGACTCCAGTTGCGTGTGAGTCATGATTTCGCCTTTCGGATCCACTGGTCGATGGACACAGCGAGAATGATGAGGACACCCACGGCCAGGGTCTGGTACAGCACGTCAAGGCCTGCGAGCGAGAGTCCATTGCGGAAGACGCCTACGATCAAGGCGCCGAGGAGTGTTCCCCAGATGGAGCCACGGCCACCAAAGAGGCTGGTTCCGCCAATGACGACGGCGGTGATGGAGTCCAGGTTCAGGTCGACGCCCGCGTTGGGGCTGGCTGCGTTGGTACGGCCGATCTGAATCCACGCACCGATAGCCAGGACGGCTCCGGCAGCGAGGTAGACGCTCATAAGAACCTTGTTGACGGCGATGCCAGCAAGGCGGGCGGCTTCCTTGTCATCTCCCACGGCATAGACGTGCCTCCCCCAGGCGGTTTTCCCGAGGATGAACGCAACAACAATGTAGAGCAGGAGCATCAGGACCACACCGGTGGAGATCCGAACGGGTCCGATCGGGAAGGTTGTTCCGGTGAAGGTGAGCAGGGCCGGCATGGCCGATCCTCGCACAGTCGCCCCGTGGGAGTAGAGCAGGGTCAGGGCGATGAAGATGTTCAAGGTACCCAGCGTCACGATAAACGGTGGGAGCCGGAATCTAGTCACGAGGAATCCGTTGAGCGCCCCGGCAGCGAGTCCCACAAGTAGGCCCACCAACAACGCGATAGGAGCAGGGACCCCGTCGTCGACGGCGAGCTGGGCCACAACCATAGATGAAAGGATCATCACCGCACCGACCGAGAGGTCGATGCCGGCGGTGAGGATAATCAGCGTCTGCGCGATGGCCAGAGTACCGACGACCGCGACCTGCTGGGTGATCAGCGAGAGGTTTTCAATGCGCAGAAATCTGTCGTTGAGAAGGCCGAACACGACCACCGCAACGAGAAGCACGAGGGCCGGGCTGACGGCAGGGTAACGGTGGAGGATATTGCGGATCCGGCTCAGCGTTGTCTGACGATCGAGGAATTCCTCTGCTAGATCGGACGATCCTGTGCTGGGTGGTCCGGCGGTCTGTTGTTGGGTCACGATTGATCCTGATCTTTGAAAGTGATTGCCAGTGAAGAACTAGCGAGATTGAAGCGATGCGAGGCGACCGATGGGGACCTAAGAGCCCGCATCGGAACTGCGTGTTACTAGCCCCAGCAGATTTCTGAGGCCGCATCGGTGGTGATGCTCTTAACACCGTCGGCCGACTTGTCGGTCACAAGCTCGACACCTGTGTTGAAGAAGTCCAGGCCCTCGGAGTTGGCTGGCTTCGTGCCGGTCTTGGAAAGCTCAACGATGGCTTTGACTCCCAGCTCGGCCATCTTGACAGGGTATTGCTGGGCAGTGGCGCCGATGACGCCGGACTTGACGTTGTCCACACCTGCACAGCCGCCGTCAACGGAGACGATGAGAACGTCTTTTTCCTTGCCTGCTGACTTCAGTGCCTCGAAGGCGCCTGCTGCGGCGGGTTCATTGATTGTGTAGACCACGTTGATGTCCGGGTTTTTGGAGAGGAGTGTCTCCATCGCGGTACGCCCGCCGTCCTCGGCACCTTGCGAGGCTTGGCTACCGACGATCTCGTAGTCCCCACCCTTGCCTCCGGTGTACTTGCCGGCCTTGGCTTCGTCACCGTTCTTTGCCTTGTCAGCCGTGTCAATCCCCATACCGGTGAGGAAGCCTTGATCACGGTTGTAGTCAACTGAGACGATCTTGTCATCGAAAAGGTCGATGAGGCCGATGGTTGCCTTCTTCCCGTCGAGCTGGGCTGCCGCCCACTTGCCGATGAGCTCGCCCGCAGCGAAGTTGTCCGTGGCAAACGTGATGTCTGCGGCATCGGCCGGGTCCGGAGGCGTGTCAAGAGCAATGACAAACAGGCCGGCGTCCTTGGCCTTCTTCAACGCATCGACCACGGACGGGCCGTTCGGGGTGATCAAGATACCCTTGTCGCCTTTAGAAATTGCGTTTTCGATGGCCTGGATCTGAGTGTCCTCATCACCATCCGCCTTGCCGGCGGCGAGCTTCAGGTCTACCCCGTCAGCCTCGGCAGCCTTCTTCGCGCCGTCCTGCATCGCGACGAAGAATGGGTTGGTTGTCGTTTTGACGATCAGCGAGACGCCGACCTTCTCCGCGGCCCCGCCGTCGGACGAGTTGTCACCGGAAGTGGAACCACATGCCGAGAGGCTGAGCATTCCCAAGGTCAAAGCCGCTCCCGCAGCGAAGAAGCGGATGGCGGTTGAACGAGGTGCCTTTGAGTTCAGCATTGAATCTCCTGATATTTGAGGCCCAAAGCGGGCCTGACAACGATGTCACCACTGATGTAATCAGCATCACATGTAATATGTCAATAGATAATACGAAGTAGGAGTGATCTATTTGACAACGATGTCCACCAGTGACCGTTCGCCCCTTTCCACCCATCGCCCAACGATGCGCCACGTAGCCGCACTTGCCGGCGTCGGAATTAAGACTGTCTCCCGGGTCATCAATGACGAACCGGGCGTATCCGAGGCCACTCGGCAAAAGGTGCTGAGCGCTTCGCAGCAACTGAACTATCAGCTCGATATGGCTGCCGGCAGCCTTCGCCGCGCGGGCCGGAGAACTCTCTCAGTGGGGCTCTTGCTCCCAAGCGTTTCCAACCCCTTCAGCAGCGAAATAAACCGCGCCATGGAAGATGCGCTGGGCGCGCGAGGCATTGCGGTCTTCGCGGCAAGCTTGGATGATGATCCCCAACGTGAGCGCTCCATCATTACCGCGTTTCTGGGCCGGCGGGTCGATGGGCTCATTCTCACGCCGATCGCCAAGAGCCAGGCCTATTCGATCCCGGAGCACTCGCGCGATCTGCCAATGGTCTTCATTGACCGGGAACCTGTTGGTATCGACGCCGACGCCGTCGTGACCGACAACTCCCCCGGCGGCGCCAAAGCGGCCGCACATCTGCTGAGCCACGGCCATGTCAGGCTCGCCTATCTGGGAGACCGTACGGAGATCCAGACCGCCCGGTTGCGCCGGCAGGGATTCATCGAAGAACTCGGCCGGCAAGGCATTCCCACCTCAACGGTTTCCGTCCGCGAAGATCTTCATGATGAGGAATCCGCAAGATTGGCGACCCTGGAGCTGATGACGGCGGCGGAACCCCCGACCGCCATTTTTTCCAGCCAGAACCTCGTCACCTTCGGTGCGATGCGGGCCCTGCGGGAGCTCGGACTCAGCAAACAGGTGGCTCTCATTGGCTTCGATGACTTCACGCTTGCCGACATGATGGATCCGGGCGTGACGGTCATCGCCCAGCACCCGGAACGGATCGGCAAACTGGCCGCGGAGCGCTTGTTGGCCAGGATTGATGGCGATACGAGCGCTCCCCACACCTACATTGTGCCGTCCGAACTGATACAACGAGGATCCGGAGAAATCCGCCGTAGAGCCTGATGCGGCCGCTTCACCAAATTTTTCCCTGTACCTAAAAACCCGAAGGAGAGCACCATGCCCAAAACCCTCTACGCCGAGTTCACCGTCAAAACCGGCAGTGAAGCCCGAGTGTCCGAAATGATGAACGAACTGACTCAACTCGTCCGCGCGGAACCCGGTAACGAGCTGTTTCTGCCCTACACCAGGGAAGAGAGCCCCCGGGAGTACTTCGTTTTTGAGGTGTACCGTGACGAGGCGGCATTCCAGCAACACATCAGCGCCGATTACGGCGCAAGGTTCAACAAGGAACTGGCCGAGCATATCGAAGGCGAGGGCTCTGAGCTGACCTGGCTCGTTCCCGCGGAGTAACCAGCACAGGCGAGCCGTTCACATCCGCTAAAGTCTGATCTGCTCTCCCGCGGAGTGGCCCACCACCGTCACTGCACCCGAAAGAACCTGCCAACCGCTAGGTGGTGGGCTTTTTTGCTGCCCTCCATCGATTGCTAGATGCCCGAAAAGACGCAAAGCCATCGAACAGTCTCCTCGCGGGAACCGTTGACTTGTCCAGCGGACATCCTTTAGAGTCCCGTACTGACAACGTTGTCAAGCTAATCGGGACGCGCGATGAAGGGCGAAAGAAGTCAATGAAGAAAGTTACCACTCGCAGAACGCAGGCTATGTCTGTGCTAACAATCGCGGGCCTGGCCCTGGCCGCGACCCTTGCTGGTTCACTACCGGCATCAGCCACGACAGGGCTCGGGGACGAAAGCTACCGGCCGGCGATCCACTACACGCCCATGAAGAATTGGATGAACGACCCCAACGGGCTCGTTTTCTATAAAGGCGTTTATCACATGTATTACCAGCACAACCCCTCCGGCAATACCTGGGGGAACATGTCCTGGGGGCACGCTACCTCCAAGGACCTGGTCCATTGGCAGGAGCAGCCTCTGGCCATTTCTACAGATGATCAGGAAGATGTTTTCTCCGGCAGCGTCGTTGTCGACAAGGCCAACTCCAGCGGCTTCGGCACACCGGAGAACCCGGCATTGGTGGCCATCTACACCAGCGCCTACAAGGACGCGTCACCCTTCAGGGGCTTGCAGGCGCAGTCCCTGGCGTACAGCCTCGATGACGGCCAGACGTGGACCAAGTATGCGCAGAATCCTGTCGTGAACCGCAACACGGCCAACTTCCGTGATCCAAAGGTCTTCTGGTACGCCACCCCGGACGGTGGCGGCTATTGGGTTATGACTGCTGTCGAGGCTCAAGAGCATAAGGTCCTCCTCTACAAGTCCAATAACCTGAAGGACTGGACCGCGCTGAGCGAATTTGGGCCAGCCAATGCCACCGGCGGACAGTGGGAATGCCCTGACCTTTTCCCGCTATCAGTGGACGGCGATACCGCCAACGTCAAATGGGTCATGGTGGTCAACATCAACCCCGGCGGTGTGGCTGGTGGCTCTGCCGGCCAATACTTCGTGGGCGACTTTGATGGCACCACCTTCACCTCCGAAACCACCAAACCAGCGGCCACTCTTCCTGCCGGTACCGTCTTGGCTGGGTTCAATGATGGAAGCTACAACGGCTGGACCGTGAACAATGAGCCGGGAAATCGCTTCAACGGCCCCTTCGGCACGTCGCCTGCGGGCGGAGCTCTCCCCGGGCAGCAAGGAGTATCCGGTTTCTCTGGGGCCGGGCTTGTCAATTCCTTCATCGACCAAGACTGGGCCATCGGCACCATGAAGTCCCCGACGTTCACCGTGTCAGAGGACTATCTCAATTTCCTCGTCGGTGGCGGAAACCACCCGCACTCCGGGGGCAGACTGGATGATTCACCGCCGTCCGGAGAGCTGCTCTTTGACGGCTTCGAGCTGCCTACCGGCACAACGTTGGCGGACTTCGACTGGACCGGCGTTGGGGATCTTGCACCCCAATTCCAACCATTTAGCGGGGGTGGCGATCACGCCGTCGGTACGCACCTGATCAACACCTTCGAAACTAACGGCGGTGGTGACGATAAACAAGGCAGCCTCACCTCTCCGAAATTCACCATCTCGAAAAATAGCCTCAGCATGCTCATCGGAGGAGGCCATCGACTCAACGATCCGACCCAAGTCCTTGCCGTGGAATTGCTCGTGAATGGTCAGGTGAAACGTTCGGTGTCCGGTGAAAAAGACGGTGCCCTGAACTGGAAGTCATGGGATGTTGCCGAGTTCCAGGGCGAACAGGCACAGATCCGGGTCGTGGATCAGGCCACCGGAGGATGGGGACATCTTACAGTTGACCACATCATGCAAACCGATGCCCCGGCGGTGCCCCGATCCGATGAGACAACCGTCAATTTGGAAGTCGACGGACAAATAGTCCGGACCGCTACAGGTGCCAACAGCGAAACATTGGATCTTGCCTCCTGGAACGTCAAGGAGTTCGCTGGGCAACAGGCCAGAATCAGCATCATCGACAACAACAGAGCAGGCTGGGGCCACATCCTCGCAGATGAATTCATGCTCTCTCCAGAGCCGGCTCCCTCGACGCTGGAAGGCTATGACTGGCTTGACTACGGGCGTGACTACTACGCCGCCGTTTCCTTCGGCAATATGCCTGAGAATAAGCGAGTCATGCTCGGTTGGATGAACAACTGGGACTATGCCAATGACATCCCGACCAGTCCCTGGCGCAGCGCCATGGCACTGCCACGCGAGGTGAAACTGACTCAAACCCCTGAGGGTCCCCGCCTGAGCCAAAGCCCCGTCAAGCAGGTGGACAAATTGGGGGCGAAAGCCTCGTACACCGACAAGGTCGGCGGCCCAATTCCCACCGGGACACAGCAATTGCCTGCTGCCGCATCAGGCCAGGTTCAACGGGTGGACATCAGCTTCGCGCCTGGAACGGCAAAAAAATCCGGCGTCACGGTGCTGGGCGATGGAAACTCTTCCACCCTGATCGGCTACGACGCCACAACGGGAAAGATCTTCGTTGACCGTACAAAATCCGGGAACACCGCGTTCCATGCCGCTTTCGCATCCATCGAGGATGCGCCTGTCACCTTGGATAGCAACGGCAACGTCAGCCTGCGGATTTATCTCGATCGCTCCTCAGTGGAGGTGTTTACCCAGGATGGTCTGCAGACCATCACCGACCAAGTGTTCCCCGCAGTCGGAGCAGAGAAGATGGCTTTGTTCGCTGAAGGCGGGACCGCACAGTTGAAATCGTTGACCGTGACACCGCTGGACAGGGCCATGTTCCTGCCACCAAAGAAATAGCCGAGTCCGCCACCGAGCCAAAAAATATGAGGGCCTTTGTCCGCTTATGGGGTGTTGCCCAACCACCCATAAGCGGACAAAGCACGTTCAGGGTCCGAAGATACCAGTGCTCAGCGCGGCCCGTGCGGACGCAGATCGGCTGCCCTGACGGCAGCGATGGCTGCCGAGACGAGGTAGACCTGACTGAGAAGGTAGAACCAGACGAACAGGCCAAGGATCACCGCAAAAGGCGCCAACAGCGTGTTGCTCGTAACGCCGGCCAAGAGCATGGCGCTGAAAAACCTGAGGACGGTTGCACCGGCACCGGAGAACGCGGCCGCCAGGAGCAGGACCCGCCGGGGCATGCGCACCCGCGAGGCCATGCTGAACATGACCATGGCCACCACAACATCGAGAATAAACATCAGCGCCACCGAGCCGAGTCTTGTCATGGTGCCGGCCAGGAACCCGTTCCAGCCCAGAAAATCACTGATTGATCCCATGGCAGCCGTGCTGAGCACGCCAAGAATGCTCGTCAGAACCAGTGCCACGGCAAGAACCAGGAGCGTTCCACCGTCGCGCATCTTCGAAAGCACAGGGTTTGTGCGGTCGATGGCCAGGCCCAGCACGGAGCGGATTCCTTCGCGAAGGCCATTGATCCACCCCATCGATGTGACGAGCAACGCCGCAAGCGAGATCAGCAAGGTCAGCCCGAACCCGTCGGTACCCAGCAGGTCCTCGGGCTTGGCCAGGCCGCTGCCGTCGCCGGTGTCAATCAGGCCGGGGGTGCTCTCGGCCACCATGGTGATCACCGCATCGCGCAGCATCTGATTGTCGGCGGCAACGATCCCAAAAATAGCGAACCCTGCCACGAGCATCGCGCCCACCGAGAAGAACATGAGGTATGCGTTGCCGGCTGCCAGCAAGGGCCCGCGCCGGCGCGTGTACAGGTTCCACACGCGGAGCGGGAAGAGCTGGGCGGTCCAAGCATTGAGCCATTGCATCAGGGCATTGGCCTGGCCGAACACCGTGCCACCATGCCGCGCCGTGGTGAAGGCCTCATGCTTCGTGACTGTCAAGGACGCCAGTGCCTTACGGTCCAAGGGGCTCGGCGGTGGCACAGCGGGGCCCGCGAGCGGCTTCTTGGCGCTCACACCTGGCATCGTTTGCCCATGAAGATGGACCGACTGACTATGGCTCGACGCCGCTTTATGACTTTCCGTTTCCCCCAAGTTCAAGCTCCTCACGAAGTGCCCAATCACCAGCTAAAAAGTCAAAAAGGCCAATACTGGTGACCTCAAAATCCGCCGAAAAATCAGCCATCTCATCCTTCGCCTGCTCCATGGCGTCGGCATCAAGATCGTGCGCCACGGTCAAGTGCGGGTGAAAATCGAAGTCCAGCAGGTGCTCAACGGGACCCTCCAACAGGTCATCGTGCAACTTCGCACAAGTCTCCGCGCCGGTCTCCACATTCAGGAACACCACGGGCGACAACGGTTCAAAAGTGCCCGTTCCCCGCAGCGACAGTGTGAACGGCTCCCCCGCCGCCGCAACCTCGCGCACGTAGCTGGCAGCCTCGTCCCAAGAGCCCCTGGCCCGCCCCGACACGAGGGTGATATGGGGAGGAACGACGGCGGCTCCCGGACCTGCGTAGCGGGCCCGCCTGGCGCCGATCTCGGCTGCAAGGTTCTCTGGAAGCGAGATAATTACTCCCAAACTGTCCGCGTGCGGGGTGGGTGAGCTCCCACTTTGACCAATGCCAGGCACGGCTATCCGACCGCCCCACGGGGAGGAAGGAATCCGACCTTGGCGTAGACATCGGCCAAGGTAACAGAAGCCAATGCCCGCGCTTTTTCCGCACCGCGGGCCAACAGCCTGTCCAGCTCGGCCGGATCATCGAGCAACTCCAAGGTGCGCGTGCGGATGGGATCGAGGCGTTCCACAACGGCATCGGCAACATCAACCTTGAGGTGCCCGTACATCTTGCCTTCGTATTCGGCCACCAGTGCGTCAACAGGCTTCGCCGTCAAGGTCGAGAGAATCTCCAGCAGGTTAGTCACGCCGGGTTTGTTCGCCCGGTCGTGGGCAACAACGGTGCCAGCATCGGTGACGGCCGATTTGATGCGCTTGGCCGTGACCTTGGGCTCGTCAAGAATGTTGATCAGGCCGTTGGGACCCGACGCTGACTTGGACATCTTCGACGTCGGATTCTGCAGGTCATAAATGCGGGCGCCTTCTTTTTGGATGAAGGCCTCCGGCACCACGAAGGTATCCCCAAAGCGGTGGTTGAAGCGCTTGGCCAGATCCCGGGCCAGTTCAACATGCTGACGCTGGTCATCACCGACGGGGACGCCCTCGGGGCGGTACAGCAGGATGTCGGCGGCCATCAACACCGGGTAGGTAAAGAGACCAACGCTGGCCACATCGGCGCCACCCTTGGCCGACTTGTCCTTGAACTGCGTCATACGGGAAGCTTCACCAAAGCCCGTGATGCAGTTGAGCACCCACGCCAGCTGTGCATGCTCGGGCACATGGGACTGCACAAACAACGTTGACTTCTCAATGTCGATGCCACCTGCAATGTACTGGGCAGCCGTCTTGCGGGTACGGGCGCGCAGCTCTTCAGGATCCTGTGTCACCGTGATGGCGTGCATATCCGGGATGAAGAACAACGTGTCGTAGTCATCCTGGCTCTTGACCCAGTTGACCAGCGCACCGAGATAATTCCCCAGGTGCAGGGAATCGCCTGAGGGCTGCATGCCGGAAAGCACGCGTGGGCGGGAAGAGATTTCACTCATTGGTTCAAGGGTCCTTTAGAACTTGTAATCGACGACCAGCGGGGCATGGTCTGAGAAACGGGATTCGTACGATTCGGCTCGGTCCACCACGCACGTCAGCGCCTTGGACGCGAGTGCCGGGGTGGCCATGTGGTAATCAATGCGCCAACCGGTGTCGTTGGTGAAAGCCTGGCCACGGTTGGACCACCAGGTGTAGGGGCCATCCACTTCGCCGGCGAGTTCCCGAGCCACGTCCTTCCAGCCAATTTCATCGCCAAAGAACCGGTCAAAGTACGCACGTTCCTCGGGCAGGAAGCCCGCACGCTTCACATTGCCCTTCCAGTTCTTGATATCCAAGGTCTTGTGCCCCACGTTGAGATCCCCCACCACAAGTGCGTGATCGCTGGCCGCGGCAATGGCCGGCAAACGTCCGATCATGGTGTCAAGGAAGCGGAACTTATCCTCCTGCTTCGGTGTCCCCACCTCGCCCGAGTGCACATAAGCGCTGACCACGCTCAGGGTAGTGGGTGTCCCATCAGCAGCTGTGAGGGCGTAATCTGCCTCGACCCAGCGTCCGGTGGTTGCGAAGTAATCCTCGCCAATACCAACCCGCGTCGCAACGGGTTCAATACGATCCTTGCGCGAAGCAATCAACACGCCCGCCCGGCCCTTTGCCTCAGCCTCGGCATGCAGCACGTGCCATTCTTCGCCGAGGAAGCCCTCAACGATGGCATCAGGTGCGCGCACCTCCTGCAGGCACAGGATGTCTACATCGCGGCCAGCCAACCAGGCTGCCATACCGTTCTTGTAGGCGGCACGGATGCCGTTGACATTGACGCTTGCGATCCTCAATTGACCGTTTTGAATACCGTTGCTCACTTGCTCCACCTTACCTGCATAGGGCTGCAGATCTTTTGTCCCTTGACGCGATTGCCAACCATGTCCTCGAGACGACACAAAGGGCGAATTAATCGATAATGACGCCGCTAACGGGCTCTTCCCCGTCACCGCTGGTCTTGCCGTTGCCTGAGGTCTGGGTGGCGGAAGTATCCTGCGCGGCGGCGCGCTCGGCGTTCTTCTTGGCCATGGCGGCATCCATCTTTGCTTCCTGAGCTTCCCAGTCCGGGTTGATCATGCCGCGGCCGTTGGCGGCGGTGATGTTGATGGTTTCCAGCGCCCGGGCAACCATTTCCGGGTCCTTGCCGAGGTATTCGTTGACCACACCAATCTGGACGTTGATGATCTTGAAGGAGTGATCGAGCTTCAGATCGCGTGCTTTCTCGGCCGAGCGCGAACCGGAGTCCTGCGACACAAGGCGAGTGCCGCCGTCGGCCGGGGCATGTGCACTGTTCTGCTGAGCCATCTGGGCCTGCGCCAGCGCCACTTGGCGGGCACCAAAGGCCGCGGCCTTGTGGACCCCGATGTACACCACGGTGGAGAGCGCCAGCCAGCCGAACGCGATGATCGCGATGACCCAGCCGAGCACGGTGCTGTTGTTGGCGGCGAAAACCAGCGCCACCAGGAATACGATCGCCAGCACAATGGTGCCCAGACCAGAGAATTTGCCAGGTTTGGACATTTTGCCGGTTCCAAGAGAAGTCATGGATCCATTCTCTCAAATGCGCGCGCACCCATTGACCGACTTCCACCAGCGGCGAACGGAACCCCGTGATTCGCCACCACCGGCACTATTTGAACGGGTTCCAGCTTGCCAAGGGCGCCAACTCGGACAATCCAGCGCGCAGCATCACAAACCCGACGATACCGACCACCCACAGCAGGCTCTCGCTGGCAAACCTTCCCAGTTTTGTCCCGACGCGTCTAAGCGCTGAATCGAGGCGGGACCCCATGATCATCCGCAGGCCCCACAGAGCCAGCGCTGGAAGGAGCATGACAAGGCAATAGACCGCAAGGACCCCGACCTCGGCTGGAAGCGCCAAGGTGGAATTCGACAGAAGCCCGATGGCCACGAGATACGGCAGCATGGTGGGCAGTTCCAACAACCCTGCAATCAAAGCCAACGTCACCAGGCCACCCGGACTGCGCAGGGCTTTGGCTATCCGGGCCTGCCACCGTTGTTCGGACACCGGCACCTCCTCGCGGTGGTCAGGATCTACTTCCGTGCCTAGTCCCGCCGGCCCTCTGCTGGACACACTGGCCTTGGCCCGTTTCTTACCCGAATCCGAAAAGACGGCAAAGCTCAGCATGGCGCCTCCACCAATCGTCACGGCCCACGCAATGGCAGGGATCTGCATGAGTGAGTCTGCACCCAACCCCTTGACGGCCCACCCGGCGCCGCTGAGCACCACGATGCCGACCATCAGATAGAAACCCGCAAGGACGCCAAGATAAAGCAGGATTCGGGGAGCGATCCGCCGGGCATCGTGACGTAGCAGCAGCCAGAGCGGAATGAGCAAGGTGCCGATGCTGGTGCTGTCGATGAGAGCAAGAACAGCCAACTGGGCATAAATCGCGGTTGTCATGGTCCCAGCGTGCCAACCCGTCTGGCAACGTGCATCAGCCATCGGGCCCATTGGCGGGTCATACCTTCGTCGCACCCAGGCGCGTCCGCCTTGCCCGGCAAGCGACTGACAGACAGGATTGACGCATGAGTCATCAGCGGCCCCAACCCACTCCAATCGTGACGTTCAGCGCCCGAGTTCTGTCACGGGCATGGGGCATTCGGCGGGAGGACTTCTGGCTTGCGGCTGGCTATTTCGCGGTGTTTTGGATCTTGGATGCTGTGCAGTTCGGCGCGGGGACAGACTTCGATCTTCCCCTGCTGGCCACGAATTGGCCGTTGTTCGCGGCCTTGGGCTGCATCGGCGTACTGTTGCGCCGGATCGCAATGCCCGTCATGGCAGTTCTCTGCGGATCAGCTGCCGTGATGTTGCTGCTGGGGAACCATCCGGCCGCCTTGGTGCTGGTGTTTGAACTGTTCTTCTCACTGGTGTTGTTTGGCTCGATCAGGGTCTCCACGGTTGCCGCAAGCAGTGCGGTGGGCCTCTCCGTGCTCCTGACACTGGTGGTGTTGGCCTTGACGGGCCGGGCGGAACCCACCGTTGTGGCAGCCGCCATGGCCGCCTTGACGCTCCTCATGCCAGTCGAGTGGGCCGGAAATCTGCGCAAGGCTCAGCGTCTGGCCGAAAGCGAATCCGCGCGGGCCGAAGCTGTCCGACAATCCGCCGAACACCGACGTCTGGCGGACCAAAGTGCCCATGAATTGGCTCTGGAGCGAGAACGCCAGCATATGGCACGGGAGCTCCACGATGTCCTGTCTGCAAGGCTGTCCGCCATCGCCTTGCAGTCCGGTGCGGCCTTGCACACGCCCTCGCCACACAGCAGGGTTCTGGCTCAGATTCGGACGGAAAGTGTGGCCGGCCTAGAGGAGCTCAATACGATGATCCGTTTCCTTCACGCTGGCGCCTTGGACGAGGCTGCGGGCAACTCGGCGGATCTGCCTTCCCTGGTGGAGCAATACCGGCTGGCCGGCTCCGTAATTTCCCTTGATAATTCCCTGCACGACGGCGGAGACCTCCTGCCGCTGCAGCTTCAGACCACCATTTATCGAGTTGCCGCCGAATCCTTGCGCAACGCATGCCGGCACTCCCCCGGCACACCGGTCACGATTTCCTTGAAGCAAGCCAGAGAGTTCGGCCCTTCCCCAGAGATTGTCCTGGTGGTCTCCAACCCGCTGTCCCAACGACCACCGGAGGCTTGGCCGCATGCTTCGACTGAACAGGCTTCGACTGAAGACGAGGCGCTGGCAATACTCCCCCACCCGAACGAGAAAATCGATGGAACCGGGACAGGCATCCCCAGCATGCACTTCCGGGCAGCTCACTCCTCCGGCACCCTCACGGTTGGTGCGCACTCGGGCTGGTGGGTTGTGGAGCTTCGACTTCCAGCCACTGCGGAATCGCGCCCATCATCAGAAATTTATCGGAAAGGCGCCACAGCGTGACTACTCAAGATGAGATCGGCACTCACGCCATCACTGTCCTGTTGGCCGATGACCATGCCGCCATTCGGCTGGGCATGCGCATGGTGGTGGACACCGCGGCGGACATGGAAGTGGTGGGTGAAGCCGGCGACGGCGCACTCGCGATAAGCATGGCACGCACCCTGCGCCCCGACGTCGTACTCATGGACTTGCGCATGCCGGT
>JBKKBD010000180.1:0-17930 GCA_046714315.1 Specibacter sp. | reverse complement strand
TGGGCACAGGCCGCCATTGATGCAGCCGCAGCACTGGGCGACGCCGCCGGGGGTGGCAGTGGCAGCGTACCGGACCCCACGGGTGGGTTCGTGGCGCTGGGAGTCGGTGGCGCCGTCGTCGTCGGTGGCGCAGGCACTGCCTTGTACCTGCGCAACAAGCGCAAGAAGAACGCCGCCGAAGCCACAGCCAAGGGATACGGTTCCGATGGCAAGCCGCTGGATCCCAACGCCGGCATGACCGTTCCGGAGTTGCGTGCCAAGGCCGGTTCCCTGTTGATTGCCGCCGATGACGCGATCAAGACCAGCGAACACGAGATCGGATTTGCGCAGGCGTCCTATGGCGACGCCGCCGTCAAGCCCTTCCAGGAGGCGCTGGAAAACGCGAAGATGCACCTTTCGGAGTCCTTTAAGTTGCAGCAGCAACTCGACGACGAGATTCCGGACACCGTCGAGGAACAGCGAACGTGGCTGGGTGAAATCATCAAACGCAGCGAGGACGCCAACGCGGCTTTGGATGCCGAGAAGGTCTCCTTTGACGAGCTGCGTGAGCTGGAACGTACGGCCCCGCAGGTTCTGGGGACCATCCGCACGGAGGCCGGTGCAGCACGTGCAGCCGTCGCCAACGCGGAACAGCAATTGGCCGCGCTGACCTCCCAATACTCCGATGCCGCCGTGGCGCCCGTGCGAGACAATGTTGCCCAGGCCAAGGAACGTCTGGATTTTGTTGACACGGCCGCTGCCGATGCCGATGCGAAGCTGGCTGCCGCTGATACGGCCGGAGCCGCCGTTTCCGTCCATGCTGCACAGGAGAGCCTGCTGCAATCCACCGTGCTGCTGGAGGCGATTTCCAAGACAGAGGGTGCAATCCACGACGCCGCCACCACCTTGCAATCGGCGCTTCCGGCCGCCGTGGCTGACCTTGAACAGGCAAAGTCAATGGTGGCCTCGGCCCAGTTTGCCCGCTACGTCCCGACCGTCCAGGCCGCTGAAGCGGCGCTCAACGACGTCCGCATGAACACGGCCGCCGGCAAACCCGATCCGGTGGGGCAGCTTGCCGCGGTCCAGCAGGCTCACAACCAGCTCGATGAATTGCTGACAGGTATCCGCGACCAGCAGCAACAAGCGCTCCGGGCCCAAGCTTCCCTGCAGCAGACACTTTCCGGAGCCCAGTCGACCATTGCCACAGCCAAGGACTTCATTGCGGCGCGGCGAGGAGGCGTGGGATCCGAGGCTAGGACCCGCTTGTCCGAGGCCGAACGCAACTTTGACTACGCGCGCTCGATCGCCGATTCGGATCCCAGCAATGCCTTGGCCTACGCGCAGCAAGCCCAACAATTGGCCCAGCAGGCCATTCAATATGCCCAGAACGATGTGGACAGCTTCGGTGGTCGCGGTGGCGGAGGCTATGGCGGCGGTGGAGGTTCCATGGGTGGGGGCATGGGTGGAGCCATTCTCGGCGGCATCATTGGCGGGCTTCTCTCGGGAGGTGGTGGCGGTGGCTTCGGCGGCGGAGGTTTCGGCGGCGGTGGCGGGGGCGGCGGCTTCGGAGGAGGAGGCGGCGGTGGCGGGGGCGGCGGCTTCGGTGGAAGCGGCGGCAACTTCTAGCCTTCGGCTTCGGCTTCGGCTTCGGCAAAGAATTGCGGTCCGTCCTCTAGACTCGGTTTACGGACGGCTCCAACGACGATTTTCTACGTTTTTCATATGATGCAAACCAGCAAATATAAGGGGAAAAGAATGGCAAAGCAGTCAATTTTCGGCCGGATCGCACAGTTGGCCAAGGCCAATATCAATGCGTTGTTGGATCAGGCCGAGGACCCGCAGAAGATGCTCGACCAAATGGTGCGCGATTACAAGGCGAACATCACCGAGGCGCAATCAGCCGTTGCCCAGACCATTGGCAACCTGCGCATGCTCGAGGATGACTACAACGAGGACATCAAAGCTTCTCAGGACTGGGGCTCAAAGGCACTTGCCGCAAGCCGCAAGGCCGATGAATTCCGTGCTGCAGGCGATGCCGCCGATGCGCAGAAGTTTGACAACCTGGCCAAGGTGGCCCTGCAGCGCCAGATCACCGCAGAGAATGAGGCCCGTGCGGCGGAGCCGAACATTGCCGCGCAGAACGATGTTGTTGCCAAGCTTAAGACCGGCCTTGGCCAGATGGAGGGCAAGCTCAACGAGTTGGCGAACAAGCGTAATGAACTCATTGCCCGCTCCAAGACTGCCGCTGCCCAGACCCAGGTTCACGACGCTCTCAAGAGCATCGACATCATGGATCCTACCAGCGAGGTCAGCCGCTTCGAAGAGAAGATCCGCCGCGAAGAGGCCAAGGTGCGTGGCCAGAACGAACTGGCAGCCTCCAGCCTTGACGCCCAGTTCAATTCCCTTGAGGACTTGGGTGAGCAGACCGAGGTTGAGGCACGCTTGGCCGCGTTGAAGTCCGGAGGCGCTCCCGCTCCGGCCGCTATCACGGCGCCGACTAGCGTTACCGTTACCGAGGAAGACTTCGACAAGCTGTAAGCCGCAGGACAGCCCAAAAGATAAGGGTGCGCCACCGCTTTCACGGTGGCGCACCCTTATCTTTTATGGCTCTTTTTACATTTGAGTAAAGGCCGCAACAGCCGGATCTGCGCCGATGCGCTCCCCTACCTCCAACGCACTGATGCGGTTCAGGGCGTCCTCGCTGAGCTTGATCCGGGCCGCTGCAAGGTTCTCGCTCATGCGTGCCGGGGAGACTGTCTTGGGAATCACGATGTTGCCCATTCCCAAATGCCAGGCGAGCACGATCTGGGCCGGGGTTGCGCCATATTCGGCGGCCAGTGCGGTAATGACCGGGCTGTCCAAGTCCTTGCCTTGGCCAAGGGGGCTGTAGGCTTCCACAGCGATCCCGTGACTCCTGCTCTTGTCCGCAAGGCCACCCTGCTGGAAGCTTGGGTGCGCTTCGATTTGGTTGACAGCCGGAACCACAGTGGACCCCGCCAACAGCGTATCCAAGTGATCGGGCAGGAAGTTGGAGACGCCGATGGCCCGAACCAGACCCTGGGCATAGAGGGACTCGAGTTCCTTCCACGCCTGCGTGAACAGCCCCTGGGATGGGACCGGCCAGTGAATCAGGTACAGGTCAATCCAGTCGATGCCCAAGGCCTTTCGGCTGGCTTCAAAGGCGGCTCGAGGGCTGCTCTGTTCGCCGTTGCGCAGCTTGGTGGTGATGAAGAGGTCTTCACGGGCCAGCCCGGATTCGGCAATCGCGGCCCCCACGCCGGATTCGTTGCGATACGCTGCCGCCGTGTCGATATGGCGGTAGCCTGCCGCCAAGGCCTGCCCAACGGCCACCCGGGTTTCTTCCGGTGGAATCTGGAAGACGCCGAAGCCGAGCTGCGGAATGGTGACGCCATTGTTCAAGGTCAGCTCCGGAATAACCACTGCCGGGGTGTTCGAATCTGTCATTTCGATTCTTTCCTTTCATTGCCTCCGCCCTTAAGGGCGCTTTCCAACCAGCCTAGGCTGCATACCGCTGCGGAGGCACCCTTGGGGTGTGTCAATTGATCCTAGGTTTGGCAGGCCTACCCAGACACTAGGTGACACCGCTGCTCCGGGGCAGAATGTAAGCATGGGTCAAAGCATAGAATTCGGCAGGTTCCTCTCGGCCATGCGCTCCCGGTTGCAGCCAGGTCCGGAAGCCATCCTGACTTCTCGGCGGGTGCCCGGGCTGCGCCGTGAAGAGGTGGCAAGGCTGGCGGGCGTCTCTACCGATTACTACACGCGTCTGGAGCAGGGCCGCAACATTCACCCTTCGCGTTCGGTCTTGAACTCGGTGGCACGCGCGCTGGAACTGACCGACGCCGAATCCGCCCACATGATCGATCTCGTGGAAAACTGCGGAGGGAAAGTCACCAACCCACCCGCCGTCCAACGTGTGCGGGCATCGATGCGCCAGCTGCTGGAAGCGGTGGGTGAGGTGCCCGCCGTCGTACTGGGCAGGCGCACCGACGTGTTGGCAAGCAACCGCATGGCCGGCCTGCTTTTTGCTGACTTCCCGGCCATGGCCCGGGAACAACGAAACTACACGCGCTGGATCATGCTGGATCCCACTGCGCGAGTATTGTTCCGTGACTGGCATGGCGCTGCGGCAGATGCGGTGGCTGCCCTGCGCGCCGATATTGGCAGGCACCCGGGCGATCCGGCGGCCACCGCCCTGGTGGGCGAACTCGCCGTCAATAGCGAGGACTTTCGCCAGTGGTGGGCGCGGCACACGGTGGCCCGCAAATCCTCGGGAACGCTGCAACTGCGCCATGGCGTGGTGGGCGATGTGGCGCTTGATTTCGAGCACCTGCTGCTCCCGGACGATCCCGAGCAAAGCCTGCGCATCTACACGGCGAAGAATGGTTCTCCGTCGCAAGACGCACTCAAGCTGCTCTCCTCCTGGGCTGGCAACTCCGCTCCCGATATTCACCCTGTCTCCACTCCATCCGAAGGAATCAAGTGAGCATGAAGTACACGCAATTGGGTCGCAGCGGCCTGTCCGTTTCCAAGCTTTGCCTAGGCACCATGAACTTCGGTCCCCACACGGAGGAGGCCGACGCGTACACGATCATGGATCAGGCACACGAAGCCGGGCTGAACTTCTTTGACACGGCCAATGCCTACGGCGGCAACGATCGTCGTGGCTGGACCGAGGAAATCATCGGCCGCTGGATTGCCCAAGGCGGCGGCCGGCGGGAGCGGACGGTGCTGGCCACCAAGGTATACGGCAACATGACGGACTGGCCCAACGATTCCAAGTTGTCGGCACTGAATATCCGCCGGGCCTTGGACGCGAGCCTGAAGCGGTTGCAAACCGACTACATCGATCTCTACCAATTCCACCATGTTGACAGGAATACCCCGTGGGATGAGATCTGGCAGGCGGTGGATGTCGCCATCCAACAGGGCAAGATCCTGTATGCCGGCAGCTCGAATTTCGCCGGCTGGCACATTTCCGCCGCACAGGAAGCAGCCGCCCGCCGTCCCGTCACCGGTCTGGTCAGTGAGCAGTCAATATACAACTTAATGCAACGCAGCGTGGAACGGGAAGTCATTCCGGCCGCCCAGCACTATGGTCTGGGGCTGCTGCCCTGGTCGCCGCTGCACGGCGGACTATTGGGCGGGGTGTTGCAAAAACAGAACGACGGCGTACGCCGGGTCGAGGGGCGCGCCGCCGAGGCGCTAGAGGAGCACCGCGACGCCATTACGGCCTTCGAAGCTTTCGCTGAAGAGCTCGGTCATGCGCCCGGCGACGTGGCGTTGGCCTGGCTGTTGCACCAGTCCGCCGTGACTGCACCCATCATTGGGCCGCGCACCGCCTCGCAGTTGGCGGCCGGGCTGCGTGCCTTGGACATCTCCCTTGACGAGGCCGCCCTGGCCACGCTCGATAAGATCTTCCCCGGTCCCAAGACGGCGCCTGAGGATTACGCCTGGTGAGTGGTTTCGGTGACTCTCTGCTGACTGGGCCGCGGGTCCTGTTCATTGGCGGCACGGGCATCATCAGCACGGCCTCCGTGGCCAGGGCAGTGGCGCTGGGGTACACCGTGACGGTGCTCAACCGCGCGGCGAGCCATGTGCGAGACGTTCCGGCGGGCGTCGAGGTTGTGGTGGCAGACATCCGGGACACTGCGGCGGTTGCTGCAGCGCTGGGAACGCGCAGCTTTGACGTGGTCGCTGATTTCGTGACGTTTTTGCCGGAACAGGCACGCTCCGCCGTGGAATTTTTCCGAGGCAGGACCGGGCAGTACCTGTTCATCAGCTCCGCCTCCGCGTATCAGAAACCACCTGCCCGGCTGCCCATCACCGAGGCGACACCGCTTCGGAACCCTTTTTGGAAGTACTCTCGGGACAAGATTGCTTGCGAGGATGTCTTCACAGCCGCCTACCGTGAAGACGGATTCCCGGTCACGGTGGTCCGGCCTTCCTCCACCTATGACCACACAAGACTCCCGCTGCTTTTTGGCTGGACCGATGTCCACCGCATGCGGCGGGGTTGCCGGTGATTGTCCATGGCGACGGGACGTCCCTGTGGACGTTGACGCACACTGACGATTTCGCGGTGGGGTTTGTGGGGCTTTTCGGGCTCGCTGTGGCGGGCGAGGCGTTCACCATTACCTCCGACGACGTTCTGCCGTGGGATGCCGTGTACCGAAGCGTGGCTGCCGCTGCCGGCGTACCGCATCCGGTGCTAGTGCATGTGGCCAGCGATCGGATTGCTGCTGCAGCGCCAGATCTTGGCCCGGGACTCTTGGGCGACAAGGCCCACTCCGTCATCTTCGACAACTCCAGGATCAAGGCCCTCGTGCCGTCATTTGGTACCCGAGTCAGGTTCCGTGAAGCCGCCGACGCAATTCTGGCCTGGCACATCGATCATCCCGAGGCGCGCGTGGTCAGCTCGGCGTACATGACCCTCTCGGATCGTTTGGCCGCCAACTAGCTACTGATCACTAAGGCTGTGATCGCATTTGAGGATTCATGCCCCTTTATGATCCTCATATGAGGATATAGACTGCCATTATGACCCTCATTCGCGTTTCCGAAGCCGCCCGGTTCCTTGGCGTCAGTGACGATACCGTTCGTCGGTGGTTGGACAACGGAACCCTCAATGGCCAGAAGGACAAGCAAGGAAAACTAGTCATTGATGGCCTTGAGTTGGCCACCCTGGCCAAGTCCCAATCGTTGCTGCCCCTGGACCCTACGGGCGTGGGCAGTTCTGCCCGCAACCGGTTCGTCGGGCTTGTCACGAACGTGATCATGGACAAGGTCATGGCCCAGGTCGAACTCCAGTGCGGCCCGTTCCGTGTGGTGTCCCTCATGAGCAGTGAGGCGGTACTTGACCTGAAGTTGGAGCCCGGCTCGGTGGCTACGGCCGTCGTGAAGTCCACGAACGTCATCATTGAAGTTCCGAACGGCGGGAACGTCGCATGAATTCCTCCCTCAAGAAGATCGCAGTCCTGGCTGCTGTCGCAGTGTTGACCGCAACGACGTCCGCCTGCGCCACCTCTAGCGATACCTCGCCCACGGCCTCTGCCGGCGAGGGTACGTCCGCTCCGGAACTGTCAGGGACCTTGACCGTGTTCGCTGCAGCATCGCTTAAACAAACGTTCACGGATTTGGCTACCCAGTTCGAAAAGACCCACCCACAGGTGAAAGTCGCACTTAATTTTGATGGCTCGGCAACACTTGTCACCCAAATCACCCAAGGCGCGCCAGCTGACGTGTTTGCCTCCGCAGACGCCGCGAACATGAAGAAACTCAGCGACGCCAAGCTGACAGCAGGGACCCCCGTGGATTTTGCCACCAACGTTTTGACGCTGGCTGTCCCGGCCGATAATCCGGCCAACATCGCCACCTTTGCCGATGCGGCGAAACCAGGCATCAAATTGGTGGTCTGCGCGGCTCAAGTGCCCTGCGGAGCGGCAGCCAAGGCCGACGCCGCCACGGCGGGCTTGATGCTCACTCCCGTCAGCGAGGAACTCTCCGTCACCAGTGTGTTGGGCAAGGTCACCTCGGGAGAGGCTGATGTAGGTCTCGTTTACGTCACCGACGCCCAGTCCGCCGGTGACAAGGTCAAGGCCATCCCCCTCGATCTGGCCACGCCCACGGTCAATGAGTACCCCATTGCCGCGGTAGGCAGCTCAAAGCATGCTGAACTCGCCAAGGCATTCATAGCTTCGGTCACTGCCCCGGACGGCCAGAAGGTGCTGCAGGATGCCGGATTTGGTGCCCCGTAAAGTGCGGCTCAAGGTGGAACCGTGGCAGTTCCAGACGGTCCCGCGATGGGTTTTTCTCCTCGCCGCGGTAGGCGGGATGTTCATCTTACTTCCGCTCCTTGGCATGGTCCTTAAGGTCGATTGGGCGCAGTTCATCCCTCTGATCACCTCAGAATCATCCGTGGCCGCGCTGACGTTGAGCCTTAAAACCGCAACCGCCAGCACGGCACTGTGCATTATTTTTGGCGTGCCGCTGGCGTTGACCTTGGCTCGGGCACAATTTGCCGGCCAGCGTATCTTGCGCGCACTGGTCTTGCTGCCACTGGTGGTTCCACCGGTCGTAGGCGGGCTAGCGCTGCTATACACCTTTGGGCGCGAGGGTCTGATCGGCCGGTCCATGCAGTTGTTTGGCCTAGACATTGCGTTTTCCACCACGGCGGTTGTCATGGCACAGGCCTTCGTGGCGCTGCCGTTTATGGTTCTCAGCTTGGAGGGTTCACTGCGCACCGCCGGTCAAAGGTATGAGGCCGTCGCCGCAACCCTCGGAGCCCGCCCGTCCACCGTGCTGCGCCGAATTACGCTCCCCCTGGTTCTCCCTGGCTTGATCTCGGGTGCGGTACTGGCCTTCGCCCGGAGCTTGGGCGAGTTTGGGGCCACACTCACCTTTGCCGGCAGTCTCCAGGGGGTCACGCGCACGCTTCCTTTGGAGATCTACCTGCAGCGCGAAAGCGACCCCGATGCCGCCGTGGCCTTGTCCTTCGTGCTCATCGCCGTAGCGCTGGCGGTGGTGGCGCTGGCTTACCGGACTCCACGGTCACCGATGCGCTCGGCCCTCAGCGGGCTCGAGCAGCGACAGGTGGAAACTCCATGACGCTGGAGTTATCTATTACCCTCGGAGCCCGGCATATTGACCTCAACCTCGAGGTGGGCCGCACCGAGACGGTCGCCATTATGGGCCCCAACGGCGCGGGCAAGTCCACCATCATCCAGGCTCTAGCAGGCTTGGTGAAGCCCGATGCCGGCCACGCAACGTTGAGTGGCCGCTCGCTGTTTCGATTGGGTGTCGGCGGCTCTTGGCTACCGCCACATGAGCGTGGAATTGGCTCCCTAGCTCAGGAACCGTTGTTGTTCCCACACCTGACTGTGTTGGACAACGTAGCTTTCGGGCCACGAAGCCGGGGTGCCACCAGAGCGGTCGCCACCAAGACCGCGTGGCATTGGCTGCGGGAGGTGGACGCTTCCGAACTGGCAGGACGTAAGCCAGCCCAGCTTTCCGGGGGGCAGGCCCAACGCGTGGCGCTGGCCCGGGCACTCGCCACTGATCCGGAATTGCTTTTGCTCGATGAGCCCATGGCCGCCCTTGATGTGAACACCACCCCGTTTCTGCGCAGCCTCCTCAAGCGCGTCTTGGCCGGGCGCAGGGCCATCATCGTCACGCACGACGTCCTCGATGCACTGATGCTCGCCGATCGCATCATCGTCATCGACGCGGGCCGGATCGTGGAATCGGGGCCCACCGCAGCCGTGCTGGCCCATCCGCGCAGTACCTTTGCAGCATCCTTGGCCGGCTTAAATGTTCTGCCCGGAACATTGAGCGGCACCACGCTCCTGATGTCCGACGGCGTTCAGGTGGCTGGCCAGGCCGTGGGTGGAACGGGTGACGGGGCCGGCTTGGCCGCATTCCCGCCGTCGTCCGTGTCTGTGTTCATGACACCCCCGTTGGGGAGCCCACGCAACTGCTTCTTGGTTCGCGTGGACGCTTTGGAGCCGCACGGCGGGCACATCCGGGTCAGGGCAGGCCTCTTGGCGGCCGACATCTCACCCGCGGCGACGGCCGAGCTCGGACTGACTCCGGGCTCAGAAGTTTTCTTTGTGGTCAAGGCCGCCGAAGTGGTTTTGTACCCGTCGTAAGCCTTGGCGGATCACGACGGCAAAATAGATACCCCTATTGGACGATGGAAACTAAAATTCAATCATCCCATGTGATGATTTATCCTTTCGAGCTGGCATTAAGAAGTCCGTCTGTGCGTAAATATAATTGGAATAGTTTCAATATTCAATTATCATTGAAGCGCACTTTCTATATCTCTATTTAGATTAGAAATATCTCTCGAAACTATTCTGCATGAAGTGGCCGATCCCACAAAGAATCTACAGATGGATAAGAATGAGAAAGTTTCTAAAAATCGTGGTCAAGGTGATCGCCGCTCTTGTGGCGGTGGTCATTGCCACTCTGGCGACAACTAGCATCGTCAATGCCAGCGCAAGCAAGTCCGAGGCCAGCAAGATCAAAAGCTATGGCCAGCGGGTATCCGTAGATGGCAAAAACATGAATGTCCTGATTCAGGGAGAGGGCGCCGAAACTGTGGTGCTGCTACCAGGGTTCGGAACCGCTGCGCCCGCCCTAGATTTCACACCTCTCATCGCCGAATTGGCGCCGCATTACCGGGTGGTGGTAGTTGAACCCTTCGGATATGGCCTCAGTGATGGTACTGACAAGCCCAGAACAACGCACAACATCACCACCGAAATTCACATGGCGTTGGCGAGTCTGAACATTGATCGCTACGCCCTGATGGGCCATTCGATCGCTGGCATCTATGCGCTTGACTACGCCAACAGATATCGAGGGGAGCTGACATCCTTCGTCGGTATCGACAGCAGCGTCCCGACCCAGCCAGGCATGGATGAAGCACTTCCCGTCGCCGCAATGAAGGCAGCCAAAAACCTGGGGCTGACCCGGGTATTGGCTGCGATGGCCGGCGACCCCTACGCCGGACTGCCCTACGACGATTACACCAAGGAACAGATGAAACTGCTGTCCTTGAAAAACTCCATGTCCGCCACGTATTCAAATGAAATGGAGCACTTCACCACCAATTTCGTTGCTGGCCAAGCACAGTCGTTCCCGCGCGATCTTCCTGTCCTTGAGTTTGTCCAAAAGAACAACACCGACGTCGAAGGCTGGCTGGCCTTGCATGAGGAGCAGGTGGCCAGTGTGGATAACGGGGAATTGGTGCAGTTGGATGCCACTCACTATCTGCATCACACAAAGTCCAAGGAAATCGCTGAGAACTTCACCCGATTCATGGCATCGGCAAGCGAGAACCAGAAATAGAATTTGCCAGAGAAACGAAAAACCCTCGGCCATCAGGCCGAGGGTTTTCCTCATCATAGTTGCGGGGACAGGATTTGAACCTGTGACCTCCGGGTTATGAGCCCGGCGAGCTACCGAACTGCTCCACCCCGCGTTGCGTCCTCAACAGTACATGTGTTTGGCCGAATCACCAACTCGAGAGGGTGCCTCGTGGGCAGTCGCCTCGGTATGGCCGTACTTTGTCCGCTTTTAGGGGGTTGGGCCACCCCCTAAAAGCGGACAAAGTACGACTAAGCGGAAAAACCACGTTAGCGGTGCTTGAATTCAGCCGTACGTTTCTCGGTAAAGGCAGCCATGCCCTCTTTTTGATCGTCCGTGGCGAAACAGGCGAAGATGGCTCGGCGTTCCATGCGGACGCCCTCGGCAAGGGTTGTCTCAAACGCGGCGTTGACAGCTTCCTTGGCGATCATGGCCACCGGCTTGGACATGGAGGCAATAGTCTCGGCTGTGGCGAGGGCATCCTCCAGCAGCGAGTCCACGGGAACAACGCGGGCCACAAGCCCGGCCTGCTCTGCCTCAACGGCGCCCATGACCCGGCCGGTCAACACCATCTCCATGGCCTTGGCCTTGCCGATGGCCCGGGTGAGTCGCTGTGAGCCACCCATGCCGGGGATGACGCCGAGCTTGATTTCGGGTTGGCCAAACTTTGCGTTGTCGGCGGCGATGATGAAGTCGGCGATCATTGCCAGTTCGCAGCCGCCGCCCAATGCGTGGCCCGCAACAGCCGCGATCATGGGGGTGCGGACACGTGCCAGCTCATCCCAGGCAGCGAACCAGTTGGAGAGGTACATCTCCACCGAAGATTTGTCCCTCATCTCTTTAATATCGGCGCCGGCGGCAAAGGCACGAGATGAGCCTGTGATGACAATGGCACCGATGCTAGCGTCGCCGTCGAACTCCTGTGCGGCCGCCAGAATCTCCCGGCCCATGGCATCGCTCAACGCATTCAGGGCCTCGGGGCGGTTGAGCGTGATCAGGCCAACCCTGCCGCGTTGTTCGGTCAGGATCAGGGAGTACTGCGTCATGGATGCGTTCCGTTCGGTTCGGTGCGGTCAAGAAAAGAGCAAGAAAAGAGTGGGTCTAGAGGATCAGTCGGCGCCGTTCGAGGCGTTCCTAATGGTGTTGATGATTCCGGAAAAGTCAGTACCAGCGCCTCCGTGGAGGGAAAACTCGCGGTAAATCTCCTCGGCGGAGCGGCCCAGCACGGCTTCCACACCTGTGGCATTTAGTGCCTCAACGGCCAAACCAAGGTCCTTGGCCATGAGGGCTCCGGCAAAACCTGGCTGGTAGTCGCGGTTGGCGGGGCTTGTGGGAACGGGCCCCGGGACAGGGCAGTTGGTGGTCAGCGACCAGCACTGGCCAGATGCATTGGCGGCTACATCGAACAGGGCCTGATGTGTCAGGCCAAGCTTTTCACCCAACACAAATGCCTCACTGACGGCAATCATGGACACCCCAAGGATCATGTTGTTGCAGACCTTGGCGGCCTGTCCGGCTCCTGGCCCGCCACAGTGCACAATTCGTTTGCCCATCACCTCGAAGATGGGCGCTCCCGCAGCGAAATCATCCTCGGAACCGCCCACCATGAACGTCAGGGTACCGGCTTCGGCGCCCACAACTCCACCAGAAACGGGGGCATCCAGCCCCCTGTGTCCGCTGCCCACCACCATCTCGTGGGCCACTCGCGCGTCGTCCACGGAAATAGTGGAGCATTCCAGGAACAATGCTCCGGGCTTGGCCGCAGCGAGCAGTCCACCTCCGGGACCGTCACCCTCAAAAGCGGCAAAAACGTGCCTTCCGGCTGGCAGCATGGTGATGATGACCTCGGCGCCACGTGCCGCAGCGGCCGAGGACTCAGCCACCACCACGCCGGCCGCCGCCGCAGCCTCAAGCGCTGCAGGCACAACATCAAAACCCGCGACAGGGTATCCGGCGGCCACAAGGTTCGCCGCCATGGGCCCACCCATATGACCCAGTCCGATAAAGGCGATCCGCGTCTCGCTCGGATCACGCGTTGCCAATGAATCCTCGCTCATGGTCCAGCTCCTTCGCTCGCTCCAAACTGCTCAATTCAAAGCCCACAATCTAAACTGCGCTGCTGGCCCCTGTTGTTATCCCACAACCGCTTCGTCGACGGGCGCCCGCAAGCCCAACTCTCTGGGACCCAGGTCAGCAAAGGCACCATCCACAATGTCCGGAGCTACGTCCGCACACGTTGCTGGCTGCCACTGTGGGTTCCTGTCCTTGTCAACGAGCTGGGCGCGGATCCCCTCGGCGAAGTCAGGCCACCGCAGCGCCCGCAAGGACACCCGCAATTCCTGATTCAAGACGTCCTCCAGCGTGGTCAGCGCCCGTGCCCGCCGCAGTGCGGCTAGCGTGACGGTGACAGCCGTGGGTGATTTCGCCGCAATACTCTCCGCGGCTGCCGTGGCGGCCGGGTCGCCAACACTGGCCAACCGTTCCAGGACGGTCTCCACACAATCCGAGGCATAGGCTTCATCAATCCACCATCTTGCCTTGGCAAGTTCGGATTCCGGCGACACTTGCCCATAACGTCCGACGACGGAGCTTGCGTTGCGCTCGGACAGCTCGGCCACCAGCGTGGGCAGCACGGCCGAATCGACGAAGTGACTGGCCAGGCCCATGGCGATGGCGTCGGCGCCGCTGACCATGGAAGCTGTCAGCCCCGCGTGGGTGCCCAGTTCACCGGGCGCGTGCGCCAGCAGGTACGTGCCACCCACATCCGGGACAAACCCGATCCCCGTTTCCGGCATGCCGATCCGTGACCGCTCGGTGACTATTCGGTGCGAGGCATGCGCGGAAATACCCACTCCGCCGCCGAGCACCACACCGTCCATGAGCGTCACGATCGGTTTGGGGTAGCGGCGGATGCGGGCGTTGAGGTGGTATTCGTCGCGCCAAAACTGCTCGGAGCCGTTCCCTCCTGTGCGGGCGTCGTGATAGATCGAGACGATGTCCCCGCCTGCGCATAAGCCCCGCTCACCGGCACCGGAGATGAGGACCGTTGCGACGCCGTCGTCCGTTTCCCACTCGTCCAGGGCCCGCGCCATGGCCAAAACCATGGCGTGATTGAGCGCGTTCATGGCCTTGGGCCGGTTCAGAATGAGGTGGCCCAGCTGGCCGCTCCGCTCCACGAGAACCTCGGTGTGCTCCATGTACTCATCCTCCACGGTTCAGCGCTCCACGGCCAGACGGCCAATGATCAGACGCATGATTTCGTTGCTGCCTTCAAGAATTTGATGCACCCGCAGATCGCGGACCAGCTTTTCCAGCCCGTACTCGCTGAGATAGCCGTAGCCGCCGTGCAGCTGAAGGGCCTGGTTGGCCACCTGAAAACCGGCATCCGTGGCCACGAGCTTGGCCATGGCGCACAGCTTCACAGCGTCGGGGGCTCGGGTATCCAAGGCCCGGGCCGCACGCATCAACATGGTCCGGGAGACTTCCAGATCGGTGTCCATGGCCGCAATTTCAAAGAGCAGGTGCTGCTTGTCAATGAGCGGGCCGCCAAAAGCCTGCCGCTCCTTCAGGTACGCGATCGACTTCTCGAGTGCGGCCCGACCTCCACCCAGCGAGCAGGCACCGATGTTGACCCGCCCGCCATTGAGCCCCTTCATGGCGATGCCGAAACCGTCACCTTCGGCTCCTAGCCGGTTTCCCACCGGAATGCGCACGTCATCGAAAACGACCTGGCGGGTGGGTTGCGCCCTCCAGCCCATCTTCTTCTCGTTGGCACCAAAGCTCAGCCCCGGGGCGTCGTGGGGAACAACGACGGCGGTGATCCCCTTCGCGCCAAGGTCGGCCGTGCGGACCATGACCAGATACCAGGCCGAGGACCCGGCCCCGGAGATAAACTGCTTGGTTCCGTTGATGACATAGTGATCGCCGTCGAGCACGGCACGAGTGGTGATGGCCGCTGCGTCGGAGCCCACACCTGGTTCGGAGAGACAGTAGCTGGTGAGCTCGGTCATGGCCGTGATGCCCGGCAGCCAGGCCGCGCGCTGCTCTTCGTCACCGAAGGCATCGATCATCCACGCCACCATGTTGTGGATGGAGATGTAGGCGGCGATGCTCGGGTCCACGGCTGCCAGTTCTTCAAAGATCAGGACGGCGTCGGTGCGGCTCAGTGCCGATCCACCGTGCTCCTCCCCCACATAAATGCCACCCATGCCTAGCGCCCCGGCTTCCGCCAGCACGTCCACAGGAAAGAATTTCTCCTCATCCCATTGGGCTGTGTGCGGGGCCAGCTCGTTGGTGGCGAAATCGCGCACCATCTCGACCATGGCTTCCTGGTCTGGCGTGAGATCGTTCATGGGTGCCTCCTTGTGCCGCATCATTGCGGTATGGAATGTTGCTGCCGTGCCCGTTGTGGGGGCTTGGCCGCCGGGGTTGTGGCGGGTCCACCTTGTGGGCGGTCCCGCCGGTCAGACTATTTGGTGACCTTGCCCATCAGGGATGCAATGGGGCGCAGGAACAGTGGCTGGGCCAGGAACCAGGCGGCCGCCATGACTACCAGGGAGCCGGCAAAGATGCCGAAGCCCCACCAATTCACCACATCTGAGGAGGTGTACATATGGTTGAGATTGCGCAGGGCACCGGTGGCCAGCACCAGTGTCACGTGTACCACGATGAAAAACACAAAGTACAGCATGACCGGGAAATGGATGGCCCGGGCTGCCGTGATGGGGTAGATCTTGTTTAGCGTGCTGGCATTCTTGGGCCAGGCACCGGACATGCGCAGACCCGTGAGAATGGCCAAGGGCGCTGCGATGAAGACTGTGATGAAGTAAGTCAGGAGTTGCAGACCGTTGTAGTTGACCCAGCCGTTATCCGTGGGCCAGTTCAGCGAAAGGTACTGCAATCCGGCCGAAATGGCGTTAGGGAAGACATCCCAACTGGTGGGCACAATGCGCATCCACTGGCCGGTGGCGAAGAGGATCACGATAAAGATGACGCCGTTGAGCACCCACAGGGCGTCCAAGGTCAGATGGAACCAGAGGTCCAGGCTGATCTTGGTGGGGGCGTTCTTGGTCTTGATGACGCCTTTGTTGTTGCGGATCCAATGGGCAGCTGGGCGTTTGGTGGTGCGTACCTGCCAGCCCGATCGGATGATCAGCAGGATCAGGAACATGTTGATGAAGTGCTGCCAACCCAGCCAGGCAGGCAGTCCCACTGGTGCGCCGTCGGGCAGTTCGGAATGACCGGGGTAGGTGGCCAGGAATGATTTCACGCCATCAAGGCTTGTCAACCCGCGGGCTGCCAGCACCGCCACTGCAAGGAGCAGGATCAGGGCGCCCGCGGAGACGCCGATTTTGGTCCACAGGCCGAGGCCGTTCCAGCGCTCGGCGATGCCGGTGGCCTGCTTGGTCTTGGGGGTCGACATGGTCTAAAACCTCTTTCGGGAGCACTTCTTCTTGCACTGGCGATACAGCACGTACTTTGGCATCCATTGTCTCAGTCTCTGTAGTACGCCTAACTACATGGGACGTCTCGTTATGTAACACGCGGCGCCCCGCGCTTCATGAGAAGAATACTAGGCCCCACTAGTATTTACTAGGGATCCAAAGTAAATTGTTGAAGAGCGCGAATTTTCATCGCCGCACAGTTTCGGAAAGGACCACCATGGCACCCGCATCTCCGTTGCCCATGGACCCCATTGCCGAGGCCAAACGCCAGTGGATTGCACACGGTTGGGCCGACGCCGCCGACGCCATGGCCGCCTTCTCCTCTGTCATGCGCGCACACCAGCTCATGTACAGCAGGGTTGATGCAGCATTGAAACCCCTGGGACTGTCCTACGCCCGGCTGGAACTTTTACGGCTTTTGTCCTTCACGCGCGACGGCGCCCTGCCGATGGCAAGCGCCAGCGCCCGGCTCCAGGTGCACCCAACATCCGTGACAAGTGTGGTGCACCGATTGGAAAAGGACGGCCTGGTGCGCAGGGAGTCACATCCCTCCGACGGGCGGGCCACCTTGGTGGTGTTGACCGACGCCGGGCGCCAGTTAGCGGAGGACGCCACCACTGTGCTGAACGCCGATGTGTTCGCCACCCCCGGCATCCCCGCCTCCGATCTGACGCTCATGACCGCGATTCTGGCCCGCTTCCGGCGCGATTCAGGCGATTTTACGGATCCGGTGGAATACCCCGAGCCGCTGTAACGCCTCCCTTACCAAACGCTCCTTCACATATGGGGGTGTTTTGGCCAACGCTCCTTCACTTGCGGGCCAGGCGTTGCGTCTCATGCGTTGCGTCCAAGGCGTTGCTACTTTCCGGTGAACACGCCCGGCCGGCGCTCCTCCATGGCCGCCACGGCCTCCAGCAGGTCCTCGCTGTGCAGGAACGAGCTGTTCCATAACGCCACGTGTCGCAACCCGCGCGCAATAGCTTCTTCCCGAGCCTCGTTCAGCACGGCCTTGGTTCCAGCAACGGCCAGCGGGGAATTCGCGGCCATCTCGGCCGCCATCTCCAGTGCCGCGGCCATCAGAGTTTCCGGTTCGGCATACACGTCATTGACCAGGCCGATCTTTTCAGCACGCTGGGCCGTAAAGTCCTTGGCCGTGAAGGCCAGCTCCCGCAGATGTCCCTCGCCAACAATCCCGCGCAGCCGCTGCAAGCTGCCGACGTCCGCCACGATGGCAAGCCGTGCCTCACGGATGCTAAACGTTGCCTCGGCCGAGGCCAAGCGAACATCCGCCGCGCTGATGAGGTCCACACCACCGCCAATGCACCACCCGGAGACGGCAGCGATGACGGGTTTTTTGCAGCTGGCCACGGCAGTAACGCCGTCCTGCAGGTCCTTGATGACACGGAGCAGTTCGGTGCGCTGCGCCGCTTGTGCCTGGGTGCCGGATCCCAGCCTCCCCAGCCAGCCACCCAGCACCTCCTGTACGTCAAGGCCCGTGCTGAAGTTGGCTCCGGCACCGGCGAGCACCACGGCCCGGACCGTCTCATCGGCATCGAGCGCCGCAAACACCTGTGGCAGTTCGGCCCAGAAGGCCAACCCCATCATGTTCCCGCGGCC
>JBKKBD010000179.1:0-13174 GCA_046714315.1 Specibacter sp. | reverse complement strand
GCCTTGTTTTCGTGGACCAGAACGCCGTCCATGTCTGTGAGCCAGCATTCGATGTCTGCGGGCTGGCGTGATTGCACGTTGCTCATGGTTCCTCCTGATGGGACATAAGGTGTTCAACCCCAGTCTGTCAGATATGCCCGCGGGCACGGGAATGGCGCGGAGACGGAACGGCTAATGTTAACCGGTGAGCAATTCCAACAACACTTCCCCCGTGCCGGACGCTGGCGCGCCCGCGGAGACGCCCGAATACCCCGAGCTGCACCATGAAGTAGGCGTTGGTCCGTGGGAAGGCGAATTGCCGCAGGGTGATCATTGGGACCCGGAACTGTTGGCCAACGGGGACCGGCGCAACGTGCTCGATGAGTACCGGTACTGGAGCATGGACGCCATTGTGGCCGAGTTGGACACCCGTCGCCACGAATTCCACGTTGCCATCGAAAACTGGCAGCATGACATGAACATCGGCACCGTGGTGCGCACGGCCAACGCGTTCCTTGCCAAGGAAGTGCATATCATTGGCCGACGGCGCTGGAACAAGCGCGGGGCCATGGTCACCGACCGCTACCAGCACGTCCGCCATCACCCCACGGTCGAGGACTTTGTTATCTGGGCGCGGGGCGAAGGCTTGGCGATCATCGGCATTGACATCTTCCCGGATTCGGAACAGCTGGAAACGTACGAGCTGCCCCGAAATTGCGTCTTCGTGTTTGGCCAGGAAGGTCCCGGCCTGAGCGACGAGGTGCACGCTGCGGCGGAGACCACCCTCTCCATTGAACAGTTTGGTTCCACCCGATCCATCAACGCGGCGTCCGCGGCTGGCATCGCCATGCACGCCTGGATCCGCCGCCACGTGTTTAATCAGGGCGTCTCGTAGCACCCAGACAGGGCCGGACGCTTGAGGAGGGTTCGCCGTCGTGCATGGAAAAGTCCAGAAGGCGGGCGGAATCTTCATGTTCTTCGTGACTTTGGGTGCAATCGCTAAGATGGAGCTAGCCATGCGGGGCTGACTTGTCGTCAGCCCCTTTGTACCGTTCAGCCCAGAGGAGCTTTTCATGCCCATTGCAACACCGGACAAGTATGCCGAAATGATCGACCGCGCCAAGGCTGGCGGATTCGCCTACCCCGCGGTCAACGTGACATCCTCGCAGACACTTAATGCAACCCTCCAGGGCTTTGCCGATGCCGGAACTGACGGCATCATTCAGGTTTCCACCGGAGGCGCAGCCTACTGGTCCGGCGCCAGCGTCAAGGACATGGTTGCCGGCTCCTTGGGCTTCGCGGCATTCGCCCGCGAAGTTGCCAAGAACTACCCCATCAACGTTGCCTTGCACACCGACCACTGCCCGAAGGACAAGCTGGACGGCTTTGTGCTGCCCCTGCTGGAAGCCTCCGAGGCAGAGGTCAAGGCCGGCCGCGACCCGATCTTCAACTCCCACATGTGGGACGGCTCGCACGAAACCCTCGAAGAGAACCTGCGCATCGGCCGCGAACTGCTGGCCCGCACCCACGCTGCCAAGATGATCCTTGAGGTTGAGATTGGTGCTGTTGGCGGCGAGGAAGACGGCGTGGAGAACGCCATCAACGACAAGCTGTACTCCACCATTGAAGACGGCCTGGCCACCGTTGAAGCCCTGGGTTCCGGCGAATACGGCCGCTACATCACGGCCCTGACCTTCGGCAATGTGCACGGCGTGTACAAGGCTGGCAACGTCAAGCTGCGCCCGGAACTCCTGAAGGAAATCCAGGCTGCTGTTGGCGCCAAGATCGGCAAGGAAAACCCGTTTGACCTGGTATTCCACGGCGGCTCGGGCTCATCTGACCAGGAAATTGCTGACGCAGTTGCCTTCGGTGTCATCAAGATGAACATCGATACCGACACCCAGTACGCCTACACGCGTCCCGTGGTTGACCACATGTTCTCCAACTACTCCGGCGTCCTGAAGGTTGACGGCGAAGTTGGCAACAAGAAGCTTTACGATCCCCGCGTCTGGGGCGCCTCGGCCGAAAAGGGCCTGGCAGCACGCGTCGTTGAAGCTGCCTCGCAGCTTGGCTCCGCTGGCAAGACGTTCAAGTAAATGTCTGACGATTTCCGCAAGAATCTCCTCGGCCCGGAGCCAACGCTGCTCCCTGCCGAGGTAGATGTCCAAGCTCGTCTGGATGCCGGGGATGAGGCCGTTGATCTGGCCGCAGGCAACCCGACGTCCTCGCTCTTGTGGGCCATCCTGGCCGACGAGGCGTATGCGGAAGGCCGGACCATTGAGTCCTACGCCTACGCGCGCACCGGCTACCACCGTGGATTGGACGCGCTGCGTCGCAACGGCTGGCGCGGAACGGGTCCTGTCCCGTTTGAGCATGAGGGCAATCGCGGATTCCTGCGTGCGCTCTATGCCCTGGGCCGTGCGGCCGGCGCCATCGGCGAGTCCGATGAAGCCGCACGCCTTGCCACGTTCCTGAACGACTCTGTCCCGCTGGCAACCGCCGCGATCGCAGCCGCGCTGTAGCATTCACGGTCGGCGCTGCTCACCAAGAGAAATGACACCGATCCCACTTTCTGACGCCGAGATATCGGCATCAGAAAGTGGGATCGGTGTCATTTTTGCGTGGGTGGTCCTCGACGCGGGGACAAGCCATGGGTCATGATGTGGGCATGGAGAAAGCTGTCTCATCGCCGGCCGCCCTTGAAGCGTTTGGTGCGCTTGCCGCCGACACCGCCAATGCGGGCGTCACTGTAGGAAAAATGTTCGGCGCCACCTCGCTGATGGTTGGCACCAAGGCCGTTGGCTGCCTTCATGGAGACGGGGTGGCCTTCAAGCTGGGTCGTGATTCTGCTGCCCATGCTACGGCGCTCGCGCTGCCCGGAGCGGCACTTTTTGATCCGTCCGGGATGGGCAGGCCTTTCAAGGACTGGGTGCTGGTTCCCCTTGCCTGCGCCGAACAGTGGCCGGATTTGGTCGAAGCTGCGCTAGCGGTCTTACGTTCACTTTGACCCGCCACATAATGCCGCTTAGGAAAATCTAAGCGTCATTATGTGACGGGTCGGTGTGCGGGCTTCTTCCATGTGGTGGCGTTAACGTGCACCGTGCCGGGCATTCCGGTAAACTTACGGGGTAAGACCCCCTTGATCGTGCGCCTCACAGGCATCTGCCACTAACGGCGGCGCGGTACCCAAGGGGTATTTTCGTGCCCGGACACCGCACGGCGGAACAACCGCTGGTCTCTGCAGCGTCCGGCTCAACTTATGAGCAAGGGGAGGGTCCCATGCCAGCAATCGTAATCGTCGGCGCCCAGTGGGGTGACGAAGGTAAAGGCAAAGCCACAGATCTTCTAGGTGGTTTGGTCGACTATGTAGTGAAGCCCAACGGTGGAAACAACGCCGGGCACACCGTGGTCGTAGGCGGTGAGAAGTATGAGCTCAAGCTCCTTCCTGCCGGTATTCTGAGCCCCAATGCAATACCCATTATCGGCAACGGCTGCGTTGTGAACCTTGAGGCGTTGTTTGAGGAAATCGAGGGCCTAGAAGCCCGCGGTGCGGACACGTCCAAGCTGCGCATTTCCGCCAACGCCCACCTGGTTGCCCCGTACCACCAGGTGCTGGACAAGGTCACCGAGCGTTTCCTTGGCAAGCGTGCCATCGGCACCACCGGCCGCGGAATCGGCCCGGCCTACATGGACAAGGTGGCCCGTTTGGGCATCCGTGTTCAGGACCTCTTTGATGAGTCCATTTTGCGCCAAAAAGTGGAGGGTTCCCTCAAGCAGAAGAACCAGCTGCTCGTGAAGGTTTACAACCGTCGCGACGTTGAGGTCGAGGAAGTCGTGGAGTACTTCCTCAGCTTCGCGGAGCGCGTGCGCCCCATGGTCATCGACGCAACGTTTGTGTTGAATGAAGCCTTGGACCGCGGCGAAGTAGTGCTCATGGAAGGTGGCCAGGCCACGTTCCTGGACGTTGACCACGGCACCTACCCGTTCGTGACCTCTTCCAACCCGACCGCCGGTGGCGCCTCGGTTGGTTCCGGAATCGGGCCCACCCGCATCAACCGCGCGGTCGGCATCATCAAGGCTTACACCACCCGTGTTGGCGCCGGACCGTTCCCCACGGAGCTGTTCGACGACATGGGCCTGTACCTGCAAAAGACCGGTGGCGAGTTCGGTGTCAACACCGGCCGCCCGCGTCGCTGCGGTTGGTACGACGCCGTTCTGGCCCGCCATGCTTCCCGCGTCAACGGTTTCACGGACTACTTCGTCACGAAGCTTGACGTCCTCACAGGCATCGAACAGATCCCCGTGTGCGTCGCCTATGACGTAGACGGTGTTCGCTTCGATGAAATGCCCATGACGCAGACCGACTTCCACCACGCGAAGCCGATCTTCGAGTACTTCCCCGGCTGGACCGAGGACATCACCGGTGCCCGCACCCTTGATGACCTGCCGGAGAACGCACGCAACTACGTGCTGGCACTTGAAGGCATGTCCGGAACCCGGCTCTCCGCCATCGGTGTTGGCCCGGCCCGTGACCAGACGATCGTGCGCTACGACCTCATCAACGACTAGCACCACATCGCCCTGAGGCGAGTTCGACGCCGGAACACCAAGTTCCGGCGTCGAACTCGCCTTTTTGCGTTACTCCCGTGAGCGCAGCGGGGTGCAAGACGGGCTAGGCTGTTTTTACTCGTTAGCCCGATGGAAGGACCCATGGCCATGAAAGTCAGTGTTGGACAATTCAACCCCGGCGCGGATGTTACCGCGAACCTGGCAACCATGCGCAGACTTTCCGCATCGGCGGCTCAAGAGGGCAGCAAACTGATCCTGTTCCCGGAGGAGGCAATGTTCTCCGTGGGGCAGGTGGACGGTGATTTTTCGGCCGCAGTGGATGCCCAGTGGACCACGTTTGTGCAGGGACTCTCCCTGATTGCCGCAGATACCGGGATCGCGGTGATCGCCGGCGGATACGAATCCAGTGGCGAAGCCCGCCCCTACAACACCCTGGTGGCCGTGGGTGATGACGGCGAAATATTGGGAACCTACCGCAAGCTCCACCTTTACGACGCATTCTCCTACCAGGAATCCACCCGGATCAAGCCAGGGGACAAGGGCGTCACGGTGGTGGACGTTGGCGGGTTCAAGGTGGGCATCATGACCTGTTACGACATCCGTTTCCCGGAGTTGGCGCGTGCGTTGGCGATTTCAGGTGTGGATCTGATTTGTGTTTCCGCTGCCTGGTTCAAGGGCGAACACAAGGTGGACCACTGGGAGACGCTGCTGAAGGCGCGCGCCATTGAGAACACCTGTTGGGTGGCGGCCGCGGGGACATCCAGCAGCCACTGCATTGGTCATTCAGCCATTCTTGACCCCATGGGCATTCCCATCGACTTCCTCAATGAAGAAGCCGAGGGTATCGCCACCGCGGACGTGACGCACCGGCGGGTCGAGGAAGTTCGAGAGTTTCTGCCGGTTCTGAGTAACCGTCGCTTCGACAGCAACCCGGTGGTTACCGCGGCCGGATAGAAACTCGCCGTTGACGTGGAATCAGCCTGTGATTAGTGTCGGGATCAGGAGGAAATCATGAATGATGCCAAGATCTGGGAAGTGCTGGAGCCGATGTACCCGGTGGCACTTGAGGACGTGCCGCTTGACGGGCAATGGCTCAAACCGCCCTTTGCCAACGACGCCGCCGGTCGTGCCATTGTGTGTAATGACGGTGATTTCCAATTCGTTGTGGTGAACCGGAAAAACCGCGCCGTGCAGTACGTCTGCGAGGACGAGGAAACGCTGATCGCCTCAACCCTTGATGTCCTGCCGGCCATCGTTGCCGCGTGGGGCTCCATTGACCGGGACACCGTGGGGCCGGAAGACGACGAGGATTTTTCTGCCGTCAAGAAGTCCTTTCAGGAGCAGCTGACGGTCTTGGATCCTGCCGCAGCCGCCGCCAATGAATTTTGGGCCCTCTACACCGACGAGTTAACGAGCGATGATTACGTGGACCTCGACGATGAAGAAGAAGAGGAAGAGGAGCCGGAATCCGATTCCGGTGACAACGACCGGCCCAGCAGTGACGCGTCATTTGTCGATGCCTGAGATGTGGTCACAAGCGGCATGATCTGGGCGTAACAGCCCAGTGTCGAAGGGGTTTTCGGCCTGCGTGGGATTAGGCTCGAAGTATGGCAATAATAAATGATCCGCAGGTCATCCGGCGCCTGCTGACCACTCCCGCGCGGTGGGCCGTTGTGGGCCTTTCCGGCAACCCGCTGCGCCCTGCAGTGGATGTCTCCGCTTTCCTCCAGCAGCATCTTGGCCACGAGATCATTCCGGTGAGCCTCAAGGGCGACGACGTCCACGGCGCCAAGGGTTATAAGACTCTGGCGGAGATCCCCGGAGCGGTGGACGTGGTGGACTGTTTTGTAAATTCTGCCAAGGTCGGGGCAGTTGTTGACCAGGCCATAGCCATTGGCGCCAAGGCCGTCTGGCTGCAGCTCGGGGTTGTGGATGAGGCCGCCGCGGAACGTGCACTGGTTGCCGGTCTTGATGTTGTCATGAACACCTGCCCCAAGATTGAATTCGTCGAACTGGGCCGTTAGCCCCGAGCCGTGAAGTGCCACGTGCTTGCGTACAAGCAAAGAAAACCATAAGCCAGAAAGAGACCATGCCACGCCATTTCTCCCAGTCACGTCATGATGGTCGCCGCATCGGCCTCTTGATCCTTGCCTTTGTGGTTGCCCTGGTCGTGGCCGGGACGTGGTGGGTGGTCTCAACAACGTCACCAGATGAGGCACGAGACGCCGTGGATGGCACCGCTGAGCAAAGCCCAACCTTAACCACGACGGCGGCCGCCACGACCGCGCCAACCCAGGCTCCGACGTCGAGCATTCCCAGCGCCATCCCGACGAGTACCGTCCCCACGAGCCCGGCGACGAATCCGGCCACGGGGCGGGTGGATAGCCTTGATGGTTTGATTCCCGATTACGTGCTGCCGCCCATCGTGGACGGGTTGGCACCCGTGCTGACCAAGGTGCCCACGGAGCAAAAGGTGGTGTTCCTGACCATTGATGACGGGGCCGTGCAGCGTGACTCGGATTTGGCGCTGCTGGAGGAGAGCGGGATCAAGGCCTCGCTGTTTCTGGCCCACAATTTCGTTGCCAAGGCACCTGACTTTTATCTGAAGTACACCGCAGCTGGGCACTTGATCGAGAACCATACGATGACGCACAATTTGGGGTTTATTCAGCTCAGCTACGAAGCGCAAAAGGCTGAGATTTGCGGCATGGCGGACTTCGCTGAGCAGCAGTATGGACGGCGTCCGGTCTTCTTCCGACCGCCCGGCGGCCCCTACACGCAGGCGACCCGGCAGGCCGTTGCGGCGTGCGGGCTCAAGGCTATTGTGGATTGGGAAACCAAGGCCAATGCGGGAGGGATGGACTACCAGGTGGGAGCCGGACTGCGCCCGGGGGACATCGTCCTGATGCACTTCCGTCCGGAATTCCCGCAGGATCTTGCGGCTTTCTTGAAGGCACAAAAGGCTGCAGGCCTGAAGGTAGTGCTGCTGGAGGATTACCTCGCCACAAACTAGAAGGTAGCGTGGATGTCATGACGCGCATTGTTTACTACACGGCTTCAACACTTAACGGCTACCTCGCAGACCAGCACGATTCCCTCGACTGGCTCTTTGCTGTCAAAGGTGAGGACGGGCCGGACATTGCAGCCTTCATGGCGACCATGGGTGTTTTCGTTGAGGGTTCGTCCACCTATGAGTGGGTCCTCAAGCACGAGAACCTTCTGGTAGAACCGTCCAAATGGCAGCAGTACTACGGCGATAAGCCCACTTATGTTTTCTCTTCGCGGACGCTGCCTGTGCCCGAGGGTGCCGATGTGCGCTTCGTCAACGGCCCCGTGGCCGGTGTGCTCGAGGAAATCAAGGAAGCCTCCGGGGATTTGGACGTCTGGATTGTTGGCGGCGGCGACCTGGCCGGGCAGTTCCTGGACCTGAACGCCTTGGATGAACTCGTGGTCACCTTTGCCCCTGCCGCGCTGACCTCTGGCGCGCCTCTGCTGCCGCGCAACGTTGGTTCGGATCGCCTGTCGCTGTCCAGCGCCGAACAGCACGGCCAGTTTGCCATGTTGCACTACGACGTTCGCAGTGCCGTATGAGCATTACGGCGGCAGACCTTCGTGCGGCCGCGTTGGCCATGCCCGGAACATATGAGGATTATCCGTTTGGTCCGGAAACAGCCGTGTTCAAGGTCAAAGCCCCCAGCAGCGGCGGGTCCGAACGGCCCGGTAAGGTGTTTGCGTTGGGCAACCTGGAATCTTCTTCTCTGTCCGTCAGCCTCAAATGTGATCCCGAGCTGGCGCCGGCCTTGCGCGCAGCAAACTCGGGCATCACCGCCGGTTATCACCTAAATAAACGCCATTGGAACACCGTTGACACCTCCCGCGTGGAGCGGCAAATGGTGCTGGAAATGGTGGAAGATTCATATGATCTTGTGGTGGCGGGGCTACCCAAGAAACAGCAGGAAGCATTGGAGTGGAGCGCGTATGTCGCCAAGAGCTAGTCGTGGCCGCCTGGACTATCCGTATCTGGGGCTGACCCGGCAGGTGGCGCTGAAGTCAGCAGACCCGAACCATTGGCCCAAGGGTTTCGCCCATGTGGATAAGTCAATACCCGTTGGTCGCGGGCTGGAGGTCTTCAACGCCCTAGCCGAGGGCATCATGACGTGGGAAATTCAGCGCCGTGCAGGGCTCCAGGTCAAGGCTCCGCCTCGGGCAGCTGTTGGGGCCCATGTTGTGAGCGGCTTTGGTGTGGGCAACCTCAGGCTCCCCGTTCCTTGTGAGGTGGTTTGGGCGTTGGAGCCTACCTTGATCGATGGTCCCGACGGGAAGGAGATGACCATGGCTGGCTTTGGCTACGGCACCTTGCCCGGGCATCCGGCGCTAGGCGAGGAGGCCTTTATCGCCATGTTGATGGACGACGGCGGCGTCCACTTCAGGCTGCTGGCCTTCAGCAAGCCGGCCGGTTTGATCTACACGCTCGGTTCACCCGTGACTAAATTGACCCAAGCAGGCGTGACGCGCTCTTACCAGCAGGCGGCGCGCAGCCTGGCCTTAACGCCGAACGGGCAGTAGTGTTCGATGTTTTACTCAAACATCGACCACTACTGCCCGTTCGGGAGAGGATGCCCTAGCCGAAGTACTTCGGCAGCGTTCCTTCGTGTGCTTCGCGGAGTTCATCCAGCGGGGCGCTGAAGAGGCCCTGGAGATCCAAGGCGTCTCCGGCTGCGTCAACAACACCAATGCGGGACACCGGGAAACGGCGAGCGGTGCACATGTCGTTGAAGCGGACCTCTTCGCTGCGGGGCACGGACACAATGGCGCGTCCCTGCGTCTCGGAGAACAGCAGCGTGAACGTGTCAACGCCGTCGCGGGCAGCAACCTCATCAAGGGCCACGCGGGCACCGGTGTTGAAGCGCAGTGCCGATTCCACGAGAGCAGCCGCAAGGCCACCTTCGGAAAGATCGTGCGCTGAATCAATCATGCCGTCACGTGAAGCGTTGATCAGGATTTCACCCAATTCGCGCTCGAGCTCCAGGTCAACCTTCGGAGGCAGGCCGCCCAGGTGACCGCGCATGTTGGCCCACTCGGAACCATCCATTTCAGCTGCCGTGGTGCCCAACAGGTAAATTGCTTGGCCGTCCTCGGCCCAGCCCGACGGCGTACGGCGCGCGACGTCGTCGAACTTGCCTAGGACTGCCACAACGGGGGTGGGGTGGATGGGCGTGGTGCCCGTCTGGTTGTACAGCGAGACGTTACCGCCGGTGACCGGGATGCCCAGCACCATGCAGGCGTCGGACAGGCCGCGGATGGACTCGGCCAGCTGCCACATGACATCCGGATCCTCGGGGGAGCCGAAGTTCAGGCAGTCAGAGACGGCCATCGGGATTGCGCCCGAGGTGGCCACGTTGCGGTAGGCCTCAGCCAATGCGAGCTGTGCGCCGTGGTATGGGTCAAGGAAGGTGTAGCGGCCGTTGGCGTCAGTGGCCAAGGCAACGCCCAGGCCGGTCTCTTCGTCAACACGGATCACGCCGGCATCATCCGGGAACGCCATGGAGGTGTTGCCACCCACGTAGCGGTCATACTGGTTGGTGATCCAGTCCTTCGAGCACATGTTGGGGGAGGCCACGAGCTCCAGCATTGCTGCCTTCAGCTCGTCAGCGGTAGCCGGGCGGCCGCCATCCTGAACGGATCCGGTGAAGGTATCGGCCTGGAGAGCGTCCTGCCATTCGGGGCGGGCGAACGGGCGGTCGTAGACCGGTCCGTCGTGGGCCACGGTCCGCGGGTCGACGTCAACAATGACCTCGCCTTCCCACTTGATGATCAGTCGGCCGGTGCCGGTAACTTCGCCGAGCCAGGAGTACTCCACGGCCCACTTTTCCATGACGGCCTCAAACGCGGCCATGTTCTCCGGCGTCACAACAGCCATCATGCGTTCCTGCGACTCGGACATCAAGATTTCGCCCGGGGTCAGGGTGGGATCGCGCAACAGTACGGAAGTCAGTTCAACTTCCATGCCGCCGTCGCCGTTGGAGGCCAGCTCGCTGGTGGCGCAGGAGATGCCTGCAGCACCAAGGTCCTGGATGCCTTCGACCAAGGAACCCTTGAACAGCTCGAGGCAGCACTCGATGAGCACCTTCTCGGCAAAGGGGTCGCCCACCTGCACGGCGGGGCGCTTGGATGGCTTGGTGTCATCGAAGGACTCCGAGGCCAGCACCGAGGCGCCGCCAATGCCGTCGCCGCCGGTGCGCGCACCGAACAAGACAACCTTGTTGCCCTTGCCCGAGGCGTTGGCCAAGCGGATGTCCTCGTGGCGCATAACGCCAACAGCCAAGGCGTTAACCAAGGGGTTGCCCTGGTAAATGGAGTCGAAGACCATCTCGCCGCCGATGTTCGGCAGGCCAAGCGAGTTGCCGTAGCCACCAATGCCAGCAACGGCACCGTGCATGACGCGGGCGGTGTCGGGGTGGTCGATCGCGCCAAAGCGCAGCGGATCCATGACGGCAACGGGGCGTGCACCCATGGAGATGATGTCGCGGACAATGCCGCCAATGCCGGTTGCCGCACCCTGGTAGGGCTCAACGAACGACGGCGAATTGTGTGACTCGATCTTGAACGTCACGGCCCAGCCGTCGCCCAAGTTGGTGACGCCGGCGTTTTCGCCGATGCCAACCAGCATGTCCTTCTTCATTTCCTCCGTGACCTTGTCGCCAAACTGGCGCAGGTGGTTCTTGGAGGACTTGTAGGAGCAGTGCTCGCTCCACATGACGGAGTACATGGCGAGTTCGGCGCCGGTGGGACGGCGTCCCAAAACCTTCACGACGTCGTCGAACTCGTTTTGCTTCAGGCCCAGCTCGGCCCAGGGCAGTTCAACATCGGGGGTCACGGCGGCGTTGGCCACGGTGTCGATGTTGAACTTCTTGGTGGTGTCAGCGGAGATCTCAGACATTTATTTGCCTCCCAGAAGTGTGTTCAAAACTGAGGTGAAGAAACCCAGTCCGTCGGTGCCCGTGTGGCCCGGGCCGTAACCGGTTTCAACGGCGTGCTCGGGGTGCGGCATGAGGCCCACCACGTTGCCGGCGGCGTTGGAGATGCCGGCGATGTCGCGGCGTGAGCCGTTCGGGTTGAAGCCCACGTAGCGGAACACGACGCGGCCTTCGGCCTCGAGGGCGTCGAGGGTTTTCTCGTCCGCGATGTACTGGCCGTCCTGGTTCTTCAGCGGCACCGTGATCTCCTGGCCCGCCTCGTAGTCGAGGGTCCAGTCGGTGCTGTTGTTTTCAACCCGCAGCACCTGGTCGCGGCACATGAACTTCAGGTGGTCGTTTTTGATCATGGAGCCGGGCAGCAGGTGCGACTCGGTGAGGATCTGGAAGCCGTTGCAGATGCCCAGCACGGGCAGCTTGGCCTCGGAGTTGGCGGCGTCGATGATCTTGGACATCAGCGGAGCGAAGCGCGCAATCGCGCCGGCGCGGAGATAGTCGCCATAGGAGAACCCGCCGGGAATGACGACGGCGTCCACGTCACCGAGTGCGTTGTCCGCGTGCCACAGCGGCACGGGCGTGCCGCCGGCGAGGCGGACAGCGCGGGCGGCGTCGCGGTCATCAAGAGTGCCAGGGAAGGTGACGACGCCGATTTTGGCACCCGCGAGCCGCGGCTCGGCGGCAACGGCGACTGCCTCGCCGATCAGGGGAAGTTCAATCATTTCAGGCCTCGACGACCTCGACGTTGACGACGTCCTCGATCACGGGGTTGGACAGCAGGGTCTCCGCGGCTTCGCGGGCCTGGGCCAGGATTGCGTCGGTCACCTCGCCGTCGACGGTCAGTTCGAAACGCTTGCCCTGGCGGACAGAGCTAAAGCTGGTGAAGCCCAGACGGGGGAGTGCACCCACGATGGCCTTCCCCTGCGGGTCCAGAATCTCGGGCTTGGGCATGACGTCAACAACGATCCGGGGCATCCGGCAACTCCTGTGCATGAGCATTGGGTAGGGGCGCAGCGGAGTCACGCCGTCTTACGCCGTTCCGGGATGTTGGGGACATTCTTTTTCGAACAGTGTGGACGGGCGCTCCGCGAGCTTGCTAGGCCATTCTACCGGGCCGAGCGCTGCACCCTGTATTCGGTGGAATGGGCCACAGTCATCGAGGCAGGGCCGGCTTTCGTGACGTGAAGGACGACGGCGGCTATGGCCTCGCGGAGCCAGCGTCACTAGGATTGCGGCATGGCTGAAAAATCGAAATCTCTGCTGTTGCCGATGATGGCCGTGGCCGTATTTGCCGGGTTGGGCCGGATGGTGGTGCAGAAGATCAAGGCGGACCGGGCTGCCCGGGAAACACGCGTGGCCGGCCCCGTGGACGAAAAGACCCGCCAGTGGATCAGCGACGTGGTTCGGACGCCCAGGTAGTAGGCGCCTACTCTCTATCCCCGCCTAAAGTCTTTGCCCAAACCTCAAACGGGCGTCCCTGAACGGGGGCGCCCGTTTTGTGCCCTGCTGCACGTGCCCCTGCGCCGGCTGCCCTGCTGAAAATGTACTGATCCCGAACGCCCTGTCCCAGGCCTCTCCCAAGCTTCTTCCGGAAAGTCCTAGCCATGTGACGTTCTAAACACAGCACGCAGGACAAGTACCGCAACGGCCAGAAG
>JBKKBD010000178.1:0-6026 GCA_046714315.1 Specibacter sp. | reverse complement strand
GGATAGGGATGGACCAAGCGAAGATAGTGCTGCCATGGTCTTGCCAAGTTCGGCATGCTCGTGGCCCGATTCGAGGTCAATGAGGAATTTTCGTGAGGCGCCGGCTGTGTCAGCCAACGCCTGTTGCGTCCATCCTTGATTCAGCCGTTGGCGGCGGACCAATGTTCCGGCCGCGGCAGGTGTGTTGATGTTCCCGCGAGGTGGCCTATTGTTCGCCCACGCCTAGTTCATGGTGGGCTGGAGGGAGCCCTAGCGACGTGAACTGGGGTCGTATCCGGCTCCAAGAGCCGAGGCAATCCCTGCTTGCAGCATTCCCCTTCATGATGTGGGTGGCGTTCCGGGCCGGCCATCGATGTTCAAGGTGTCGGCGGCCGACGTCCGTGCTTGCGATTCCGAACTGGGTCACCAGGGCTACAAAGGGTACGAGCAATAAAATGGTGCTTGTAAAAGCGGCTCTTATCCGATGACGCCAAAAACGTCACCTCTCATTGTCAAGCACACCTGCCACGTCCTGAACAGCCTAACTTCGTTAAGGATCATGGCAACTACTGGCTATGTTCTCAGTCACACTGCGCCCTCTTAGGGGCGTTTGGTCGCCTAGGCTGACGTTGTTGCCTCAATGAGGAGGCAGCCGGAAAACAATCAAAGAAAGCAATGGCGCATGAACTTTGAATCCAATTCCCAGACCCTGAAGATATGGGACCACTCCACGATCGACCACACTTTGGAAACGGCAATTGCCCATGTTTCCAGCAAGTCCAACGCACCGAGAGACCTAGTGAAGGTTACGCGAAGCGGGCCCAATCTATTCACCGTAAGCGTGACCGAAGCATAATCTGCGACTGGCTGACCGGTCGCAGTGAAACTTCTCGGAATCCATGCAACTATTTTGTGGGCGACGACGGCGATGGGTACTGAATATCCTCGGTCGTCGTGAATAGGAGCACCTACCAGGGAACCGTCGTGGCGGGGTTGTTCCCGCCTTGAGCACCAATTCGGGCACGGTAGACCCCCTGTTTACAGGGGGCTTTCGTGTTTAATCGTTCCCACGATGGGGCGGCATGTTCGCAGCACCGCAATCGATTTGTCCCAGCCCACCTGGCTCGCGCTGGTGACGTGGCAACGGGTGCTCCTACAAGAGGAGCTTCTCGATCAGCGAACGGCTGGTCGCATATGCGGCCATGCCGGGCGTGATGATCGCAAAATGATCCCCTGATGTCTCGTGTAGCTCAGCAGGGTCCCCAGCAGCAACAGCGGCTGCAACGTATGCCTGAGAGATCCCGAAAGGTACGCTCTCGTCTTCACGGCTGTGGACAGCGTGGATGGGTACGCCGACAGGTAGATGGGCGATAGGGTCGGCCATGGCGTAGTGAGCCGCCTGCTCCACCGGCGTTGACCCCATCAAGTTTTCAACGGCACCAGCGCTGAGGTTTAGTCGCCAAGCGGCAGGGAGGTCCAGAACCCCTGCTTGACTCACGACGCCTATGAGGGATACTTGTGGGTTCGCCCCCGGAGCACCCTCTGGGAGTGTACTCCGGCCGGCAGCCCAGACAGCCAGATGTCCGCCAGCGGAATGTCCAAGGGCCGCTATCTTGAGTTGGTCAAGACCGTACTCTTGGGCAATGCCTATGAGAGCGTCGATTCCTAATGCGATGTCCTCAAATGTGGCGGGCCACCCGCCTGCGCCCTTAGTCCAATGGGAGCCTGCACGCCGGTATTCCAAGTTCCACACGGCGAACCCGCGGGCCATGAGGTCGAGGGCAACTGGGATGCAAAGCTCGGCGGTGTACCTTTCCCGCCAGTAACCTCCATGGATGACGACCACAATGCCAGGAACACCACGCTCGGTAGGTACCTCTGGCAGAAACAGCTCACCCCACTGATCCCTATGGGGCCCGTAGGCAATAACTTTTCGTAGTGATCCCACAAAGACCCGTCTGGTGAGATTTTGGATAGATCTGGCTGAAGCTGTGGCAGCGGCTCCCTCAGCAGAATCCTATCGGCACCGAACTATAAATTCAATAACTTGACGGTCGTCGCGTGGATGATATTGTTTGAAAATGACAACCCCCGAAACTACGCCGCGCACTGCTGTTAGGGATATAGAAGAATCAGTTCGGACTGACTTCAGCGACACCATGTCCTACGGTCGATATTTGGACCTCGACAGTCTACTCACTTCCCAACATCCGCTGAGTCAGCCGGAACACCATGATGAGCTATTGTTCATCATTCAGCACCAGACGAGCGAGCTGTGGTTGAAGCTCGTTTTGCACGAGCTTCTGGAGTCGCGCCGACTCATGGACCAATCCGATCTTGGCAAAGCACTGAAGTGTCTGGCCCGGGTCAAAGCGATCCAACGAACGATGACAGAACAGTGGTCCGTCCTCGGGACACTCACACCACGCGAGTATTCTCAGTTCCGGGGAGCCTTGGGGAGCTCGTCGGGATTTCAGTCGTACCAATACCGAGCGGTCGAATTCATTCTCGGCAATAAGAACGTCAACATGCTCAAAGTGTTTGAGAGCGAGCCCGAAGCCCACAAACTGCTCTCTGGGCTGTTGGAGGAACCGACAATCTACGACGCATTCCTGCGAGCTTTGGCCCGGGAAGGGTACGACGTAAGTGACGACATTCTCCATCGCGATGTCCGTTTGCCCTGGGTCTTCCAAGAGTCCCTTGTTCCTGTTTTCAAAAAGATCTACGAGTCGGATGAGACGCCCTGGGGATACTACGAAGCATGCGAGGATCTGGTCGATCTTGAAGACAACTTCCAGGCTTGGCGCTTCCGCCATCTGCGTACGGTTCAACGGACCATCGGGTTTAAAACGGGGACAGGCGGATCATCGGGCGTCGACTTCCTAAGGCGTGCCTTGGACCTAACGTTCTTCCCAGAGCTGTACGCAGTACGGACTGAAATCGGCAACTGAGGCTGCCCGGAAACGACTTACGGCGAATGAAAGATGACACGATGACTTCCACATCCGAGCACACTGCAACCTCTGCATCCGTATTGGACGAGTCTGACCCCCTGCGGAGATACCGAACCCTTTTCCTGGACCCCACGGAAGACAGGATCGTGGCCTACCTTGACGGAAACTCTTTGGGCCGGCCCTTGACTGCAACAAAGGGACGCATGGCCGATTTCATCGACAACGAGTGGGGGGCGCGGCTCATCCGTAGCTGGGATGAGCGATGGATGGACGAACCGACCCAGGTCGGCGATAAGTTGGCCGATGCGGTACTCGGCGCCGCCCCTGGTCAGACTGTCGTCGGAGACTCCACGTCCGTTCTGCTCTACAAACTTATCCGAGCAGCCTTGAACGGATCCATGCCGTCTGGCAGGGACGAGATAGTCCTTGATCGGGACAACTTTCCGACGGATCGTTTCATCGTCGAAGGCATTGCGGCTGAACGTGGAGCAACCATCCGATGGATTAAGCCAGACTCTGCCAGCGGCGTCCGCCCGGAGGACCTGACAAGCATCCTCGGGCCCCGCACGGCTGTGGTGGTGCTCAGCCACGTGGCTTACCGTTCAGGCTTCCTCGCCGATGCACCGACCATCACTGCGCTCGTCCAGGGTGCAGGCGCATTGATGCTGTGGGACGTTTGCCACTCGGTTGGTTCGGTCCCATTGCACTTCGACGACTGGGGCGTGGACCTGGCAGTCGGTTGTACTTACAAATACCTCAACGGGGGCCCTGGGGCACCGGCGTTCGCCTACGTCAGGAGTGAGTTGCAAGACCGTCTCCAGCAGCCGATCTGGGGCTGGATGGGTGCCAGTCAACCGTTCGGCATGTCACCAAATTATGAACCCGCGGCAGGAATTCGCAGGTTCATCACCGGCACCCCTCCGGTGCTCGCGATGCAGCCCCTAAAACATATGCTGGAACTCATTTCCGAAGCCGGCATGCCTGCAATTCGAGCGAAGTCTGAAGCGCTGACCGCCCACGCGGTCACGTTGGCCGACCAGTGGCTGGCACCACTCGGGGCTGAATTGGTCAGTCCTCGTGAGCCTGCCGAGAGAGGCTCACACATCACCATCAATCATCCAAAGTTCGCCGAGGTCACCGCACGGCTTTGGGAGGTGGGTGTCATCCCCGACTTCCGCCCACCACACGGACTTCGCATTGGACTATCGCCCCTCAGCACCAGTTTTTCCGAACTGGAAGCCGGAATGTCCGCCATCCGCGAAGTCCTCACGAAAGCCCTATAGTGCCGGTCCTGGATGACACCTTTTCCCGGCCGGGCAGCATCGTGTCTCTGCTTCGAACAACCATAGGCCTCTACCTGCGCCAATGCGGTGGGTGGATGCCCGCCAAATCCCTGACGGATCTCATGGAGGTCCTGGACGTACCAGTAGAGCTCACACGAACTGCGCTAACCCGCCTGAAGCAGAAGGGCGTTCTGAAAGCGGAAGTCAAAGCCGGAAAGAAGGGATATGAACTCACAGACGCAGCAGAGATGATGTTTTCTCGAGGGGACCGGAGGATTAACTTTCCCCGAAACATGCAGCCAGACGATGCCTGGTGCCTCATCTCATTTTCCGTACCGGAGGCCCAGCGGGAGCGCCGACATCAACTCAGACGCCATCTCAGCTGGATTGGATGCGGGACAGTCGCTCCTGGACTTTGGATATGCCCCAACTTCTTGCGAGAAGAAGTCAACTCGATACTGAGGGAACTCGAGCTGCAGCGTCATGCGGTTTTGTTCACCACACGAACACCAGAAGTAGCCGGAGACCTTCGCGAGATGGTCAGCGGATGGTGGGATCTAGACTACATCGCAGACCTTCACCGGGAATTCATCGCTGAATACGGCGCCGTGGCAACTGGATCCGTACCAACCAACGCTGCAACTTTCGCCACTTACGTGAAGTGTATTGACCGCTGGCGGATGATTCCGTATGTAGACCCAGGTCTCCCCGCATCCTGCCTTCCAGAGGATTGGCCGGGTGGACCATGCATTGAGGTTTTCAAAAACATCCGCCAAGCACATGAGCGCCCCAGTATGGCATTTGTGCAAACCATTCTGCACGAGAATTCGGGTGTTTCCGCCGAGGCTGGGATGGCAGCAAGGTGATTTCTGACTTGGGACGCGGCTGCTAAACAAGGATGCCGGTCATAAGGGGAGGTCAGACTTTGCTACCGCCGGTTGCTCGGCCTTGAACGAAAACTCGCTCAAAGGAGCACTAGTCATGGTCAGTGATGACATCCAGATACTCCAAGGCCTGCGCCGTCACCAAGGACGGCACGAAAATCTGGAACAAATCTCCGCCTCAAGAAATTGCTCTGACAACACGGGCAGGCATTGGAGTGGCCGCACAAACTACGAACGATCCTCGGGAGTCGTGGCGCTCAGCGCTCATAGCCCTAAGGGTCACCGATGACGAACACCCGGTTCTACACGCCTCCGACCTTGGAGTGCTACTCTCACTGGCCGATGCTGCGGAGCAGAAGGCTACGGTGCATCCGGACGTCAAGGTTCTAGACATACTGGTCAAGGAGCGTGGACCGACAAGCTGCTGCGTTCTCTCGCCAGTGGAATTAGCCAACGAACTCGGGCCACCGAGGCAGGAGTCCACCATTCGACCATGGGCGTACGACTACAAAAATTGCCTGAATCGCTGGGATACGATCCCTCGACATCGGTCGGACGTACCCGACTTGACGTCGCGCTCATGCTCCAGAGATTGGCAAATGTCCGCTTCGATGCCGACTTCGAGTAGACGCCGTCTCAGTGCACTGCTCCCTGCAGAATTACTGCCCGATCGTCTGATCGTTAGATCCAGGCGGGTGCTGTGGGTGCGTTGGTGATGGTGCCGCGGCCGGCTGCCCAGACGGTGATTTCGGTCAGTGGTCCGGAGACTATGACGGCGTCGGGGTTGGTGGTGTCACCGTAGCGGGTGTTGCTTCCCTCTACTTGCACGATCAAACCGGTGTCGGTGCCGCGGGTTTTCCAGGCGCCGGTGATGTCGGTTAGGAGTCGTTGCAGGATGGGGGCGGGGATGTCTGAGGCGGTGGCGC
>JBKKBD010000177.1:0-3878 GCA_046714315.1 Specibacter sp. | reverse complement strand
CTCTTCTGCGGACACCACGCCCGCTCGGTGGAGGCCAACCTGAAGCCTCTCTCTTCGGAGTGGCATGACGAGACAAGCCGTCTCACCGAAAAGGCCCCGGTCCCAGTGGACTAAATATTTTTGAATATGCAGGGTCCCGGATTCCTCCGGGGCCCTGCTTTTTTGTTTTTTGGGCAGAACTTATGGCGCAGGGTGCCTTCCACCTGAACCGCACCTAGGTGCTGCCCAAAACTAAGGCCACAGTGCCGCCTTAGGCGCCTTAGCTGTGATGCAGCCAGACAAAGATAGGGCATCCGCCCAATGTTGTTGCGCTCCCCCAACGGAAGAATTGAGTCATCAAGAAGGCTTCGCCGACGTAGAAACCTTCATAAACAAAGGATGACCATGTCGGACTTTATGGCGCTATTGATATCCCACCAAAATGAACGTGAAACCGAGCTTGCCTTGGAACGCCGCCGGCTACAACGCGAAAGCGCAGCTACCACTCAGCCCAACCCCCGTCCCTGGCACCACCTCCGGAGCGTGGCGGTCCGCCACGAGAAGACAGCCAGCAGCCGCGTCCAAACGAGCCAATGATCTGAGCCAGTGGCCTAAAGGAGGAACAATGTCGCTGACCGCGGCCACCGGATCGTGGCAGGATTGGGTCATGCAGATGACCGCGTCAAGCACGCACATGATTGGACGCGACGCAGAGGCACAAGCCCTGCTGGCCTCTTTTACCGATGCAACCGAAAGTAAGCCACAAGCGGTCATCATTGGCGGTGAGGCCGGGCTCGGCAAGACTCGGCTGCTTGAGGAGTTCCTTGCCACCATTTCCGGCCAGGCCAGGATCATCACGGGACAGTGCGTTGATTTAGGCTCCCTTGCCCCTCCCTATGCTCCCGTGACAGGGGTGCTGCGCTCACTTGCGGCCCAGATTGGCCTTGAGGCCGTCATGGATTTTGCTGGGCCTGGACGCAATGCGTTGGCGTTGCTTCTGCCCGAGGCGACCGCGGGAATTGATGCACTGCCCACCGCAAACCGCGTTCTCGAGGCTGTCAGCACGGTGTTTGAACGTGCCTGCGAAAACCAACCCCTGGTGGTCGTGGTCGAGGACCTGCACTGGGCAGACGATGCCACGTTGGCGGTTCTGCGTTTTATTCTTCGCGCCTTCAGTGGCGGAAAGTTCTTGCTCGTCACCACCTATCGCAGCGATGACATTCATCGGGGCCATCCGCTGCGGGATTTCCTAACCGAGTCCGAACGAGGCCGCTATGCCAAAGTCATCAACTTGGGCCGGCTCACCAAGGACGAGGTGCGTGGCCAGGTCGAGGCCATCACAGGCCAGGATGCTGGCTATGAGCTGGTCGAGAATGTTTTCGCCCGCAGTGAGGGAATCCCGTTCTTTGTGGAAGAACTGCTGGGTCTGGGAGATTGTGACGCGGCCGGCAAACTACCGTCCACACTGACCGATCTGCTGCTGGCCAGGTACGAGCGCTTGGATGACCAGGTCCAGTATTTTTTGCGTGTACTCGCCGCTGGCGGTGTTTGCGTGGCGCACACACAAGCCTTGGCCGCATACGACAGGTCCGTGGAAGAATTTGAAACCAGCGCCCGCGCAGCCCAGCGGGGAAATCTCATCGCCTTCGAAGGCAGCTCTTACACTTTTCGCCATGCCCTGGTGCGTGAGGCAATCCACGCTGATCTTCTTCCGGGTGAGCGCACGCGCTTCCACACCCGCTACGCCCAGGCCCTGGAGGCGGCAGACTTAGGCCACCACGACGCCGTCGAAATCGCCTATCACTGGCATGCCACCCACGCTCAAGAAAAGACATTCAGGGCCTCCATCGTCGCCGTCGTCGAGGCCGAACGCAGCTACGCCTATTCGACGGCGGCCCGGATGGGCGAACGCGCCTTGGAGCTCTGGGACCTGGTGCAGGACGCTGAGGAGTCCGCCGGCATGCCACGGTACGCGCTCATGGCCCGCACCGCCTCGGCCCACAATCAGGCCGGCAATGGTGAACGGTCCCTCGCCATGATCCGGTTGGCTGCGGCAGAACCAAATGTGGGCGGCACGGAGCTGGCCCGGCTGCTGGCCGCCCAGGCACGATACTTGGGCTTTAACGCCCAGCCGGGCTCGGCCGCGTTGCTCATGCGGGCCTTGGAACTAACACCCCGCGGTACCGACGATGTATTGCGGGCAACGCTTTTGAACCACCTCGCGGCCAGGTATTTGTTGGAGGCCAGACTGGGCGAATCCATCACGGTTGCAAGCGAGGCATTGGAGCTGACAGTCGTCACGGGCGATCGCGTGGAACAATCCATCGCATCGAACCTGCGGGGAAGTTCGCGCGTCCTCGCAGGTGACGAGGACGGGTGGAGCGAGGACCTCGCCGTGGCCAAGGACTTGGCCCAGGGAAATGTCGATGCCCTCATGCGGTTCCGCATCAATTATTCGGATTCGCTCCATCAGCTCGGACGCTATGACGAATCCATCCACATAGCCGAGGATGGCATCAGGCAAGCGCGCGAGCTCGGCGTAGAACGGACTACCGGGGCCATTCTCTCTTCCAATGCCGTGGAACCTCTCTTTGCCCGCGGAGACTGGCCGGCAGCCCGGGCGCTGCTGGAGAAAAATTTGTCCCTCTCCCCACCCAGTTCCTTCCTTGCCTATCTCCTGCGGTCCCGGATTTGGTCCACGCTGTGGAGTGGAGACACCGACGGCGCGGAATCAATCTTTAGACAGTGGCAGCAACTTTTAGGTGAGTTGGCCCGAGTGGAGATGCAGTCACGCCTTGCCTTGGTCATGCTCAGTGCGGAATTGGCTTGGATCCGAGGGGACTTCGCCTCGGCGTGGCAAGAGGTCTCGTTCTTGAGCAGTAGGGCGTTCCGCCCGCTCCCGGGACTGGATCTGCCGCTGATGGCTGTCGCTGCGCGCATCCTTGCGGCCAGCCGCAACGCAGGAGATCCTCTTGCAACGGACGCAGAAACGTCCCTCAGGGAGATCTTGCGCCGTGATTCCTTTTGGCCCACGTATCCGGCCTGGTTGGCGCTCTTTGATGCAGAACTTGGTGGATCGACCGGGTGCGGTACTGATCCTGATCTGTGGCGGCAGGCGGGTAATCTCGGTTCAGCTCTTCCGGCTCACCTGCGGTCCTACATTTGTCTGCGCAGGGGGCAGGCTGAGCACGGTGCAGGTAACCGGGCAGATGCTATTGCTGCGTTGCGAGAGGCAGTGAAGGGTGCCAAGAAATTAGGTGCCGGCATGGTGGTCACCCTAGCCAAGGACTTCGCGGACAGGACCGGCCTGAGTCTTGCCGGTCCCAGCACACGCCCCAACACGGCCGAACTAACGGCACGGGAAGCCCAAGTCCTCGCTCTTGTGGCCGAAGGTCTTAGCAATAAGCAGATTGGTGCACAGCTCTTCATCAGCGCCAAAACCGTCAGCGTTCATGTCTCATCGATCATGCGCAAGTTTGATGCCTCGAGCCGCACGGAGGCTGTCAACTTCGCCAGAAACAAGAACAACCCGCAGTTGTAGACGAGTTTCACTCCAAAGGGAGTGAAACTCGCCCACAACTGCGGGTTCCATCCAAGACCAATCGTTGGGCCCCGGATTCGTCTGGGGCCCTACTTTTTTGCCCTTTTCCCAAGCGTTACCCTCAGCAAGCCCAAAAACAAAGTAACCCGCAGTTGTGGTCGAAAACACGCCTCAAAAGGAGTTTTTTCGACCACAACTGCGGGTTACTTGTAAAGACTAGGCCGTGGGGTTTTAGTCCAGGTAGTCGCGCAGAACCTGTGAACGCGACGGGTGGCGCAGCTTGGACATGGTCTTTGATTCGATCTGACGGATGCGCTCACGCGTAACTCCGTAGACCTTGCCGATTTCGTCTAAAGTC
>JBKKBD010000176.1:0-10960 GCA_046714315.1 Specibacter sp. | reverse complement strand
AGGTAATTGTCAATGCCAAGGTAGTCCTGCCACAGCGTCAAGCTGGTCGCGATGGCGATAATGGAGCCAGCCTCGATGTAGTTGGACATGGCAACCGAAACGGTGGCCTTCCAACCTTTTGTAACTTTGTTTCCTAAGCGCACGTCGTCGTGTCTCCGAGATCTCTTGTGTCACCATGGGTGAAACGATTCAAAATACAGAGACACATTACACAGCAAGCTGTGATGGGCGCAACTTGAGCACCGGGAGATGGGACGAGGTTTATGTGAGCGAGGGTGCTCAATTTTCGCCCCGCATCTGCACGAGCGTCAGGGTTTAGCGCCCCGTATGTGAGCGAGCGTCTAGGTGGTGGACGGGATCGCCTTGCCTGGGTTGAGGATTCCTTGCGGGTCAAAGAGTGTCTTGATGTGGCGCTGGATCGATAGCACCTGCTCCGCCTGCTCCAGCGGCAGCCAGCGCAACTTGTACTGTCCAATACCGTGTTCGCCCGTGATGGTGCCGCCCAGCTCCAGCGCCTTGGCGATCGACTCGTCCAAGGCATCATTGAGCGCTTTAAGGCTGATGCCGTCCATGCCGGGAACCGAGAACGTTGGGTGCAGATTGCCGTCGCCAGCATGGGCAATGACCTGCAAATCCACGCCGTGACGGACAGCCATTTCCTCCAACGCACTGATGTAGTGGACCAACTGCGAGCGCGGCACAGCCACGTCCTCGCCCACCCGGTTTTCGGCATCCACATCCAAGCCGCGGTTATTGCGTCGCAAATCAACCAACCGCTGGGCCTCAGCCGGATCCTCGCGACTGACCTGCCCACCGAGCTTCTCTAGGGCTGCTGCGGCCAGCGCCTCTTCCTGCTCGGCGGCCAATCCGTCGAACTGAACAAGCAGCAGTGCACTCCCCCGCCGCGACAGCGTGCTGCCGTTGCGGAAGTCCAGTTCCCGCAGTGACGCTCCGTCCAGCAATTCCAGAATGCACGGCTGAACACGGGCGGCACCAACGGCCAGCACGCCGGCAGCGGCTGTTTGCACATCAGGGAAGAAGACGGCCAGTGTGCGCACAATGGTTGGCAAATACCGCAGCCGTACCGTTGCTCCCACAACAATGCCCAGGGTTCCTTCGGATCCCACAAAGAGGCTCGTCAGGTCGTAGCCGGCCACGCCCTTGAACGGCCGGTGCCCGGTATGGATCAATGAACCGTCTGCCATGACCACATCCAGGGCCAGCACGGCGTCACGGGTGACACCGTATTTGGCGCAGCGCAGCCCGCCGGCATTCGTGGCTATATTGCCGCCGATGGTTGAGATCTTGAAACTTGCCGGATCAGGGGCAAACATCAGGCCAAGTTTGGCCGCAGCGTCGTTCAGATCACCGTTAATAACGCCCGGTTCAACCCGCGCGATCTCATCCTCGCCGTTGATCTCAAGAATCGTGTTCATGCGGGTCAGGTTCAGCACCACGGAACCGGCCGTCGCGTGAGCACCGCCGGAGACCCCGGTCCCGGCACCCCGGGTCACGAGCGGAACACTGTGCGCCGCGGCCGCACGCACCACGGCCTGAACATCGGCCACGTTCTCGGCCCAAACCACGGCGAGCGGCTGGTGATAGTCGGTGACGGGCCCCTGATCGATGGCATACGTCTGCAGATCGGCCGCGCTGACGCTGATCTGGTCCCCACGCAGCGCCCTGCGCAACGAGACCTCGAAGCGCTTGTCCAGCTGAAATTCTTGTGCGCGCATGTCTCCCGCAACCCCTCCGTCAATGCCGTGTGTACCCCTCCATTCTAGAAGCTGCACACACGGCCGACGCCTGAGCCGGTCACCGAATTCAGTCCGGAACGCTAATCCCTGGCAGGCGCCACACATAGACACCGGGACCCGACAAGGCGAGCTCCGTCGCGGAATTCGTAAACTCACCGACGCTGAACGCAGGGGCCGCCCGCAGCGCATCGTTACTGCCAGCATCCAAGCCAAGCTGTTCAACGGCTACCGTGGCGGCGGCCCGCGTTGCGACGAGCAACAGCGATTCCTCCGGCGACTCACGCACAAAGGCGAGCACATCGCCGTCGGCCATCAGCCAGCGCATGCCACCCTCCGACACCGCGGGACTTTCATGGCGCAGTGCCGCCAGCGCCGCATACGAGGCCCGCAGATCGGTGACGATCCGCTCCGGCTCATCCCACGGAATCGGCGTCCGTGAAGCCTCCCCCACATCACCCTCCAGGCCGAACTCATCGCCGGCAAAAATCACTGCAATGCCCGGCAACAGCATGGACATGGCCGCCGCCACCACGGGCCCGCCGGGAATCATGACGCTCGCAGCCCGCGCCGTGTCATGGGTGTTGAGCGCATTCATGGTTGCGTTGCGCACGGGCCAGCTAAAGGCGCTGGAAAGGTCCTTGTGCGTGGCAAGTACGACGTCGGCACTCACCTTGTTGGGGCCCGGCAGTGGGGTGCCGAAAAAGTCGACCCGCGCGTTGGGGTCGCCCAGCCACTGCCAGAGGGGGCGGGTGAAGTTGGAGTACGTCATGGCGCCCTGCCAGCCGAAGCCGTCCACGTCCGCCCCGGCGTCGGAGGTTTCCTCGCCCAGGAGCAAGGCGGTGGGATTGATGTCAAGGATGCGTTCCTGGATGAGGGCGGCCACTTCCTTGTTGATGTCTTGCGCGCCCAAACGTCCGGTCATATTGCCGACGTCGATCCGCCAGCCATCGAGGTTGAACGGCGGCTTGAGCCAATGCGCCACCACGGAGTCCTCACCAGTGACGAATGCTTCCCGCAGGGCAGTTGACGCCCAGTTAAGTTTGGGCAGTGACTTTACGCCCCACCAGCTCTCGTAATCGCTGTGGTCCTCGTTGAAGTAAAAGAATCCGGCCTCAACACAGGCAGGGTCCGCCTGCGCACGGGTGAACCACTCGTGTGCGTCTCCTGTGTGGTTCGCGGTGAGGTCACCCATAACCTTCATGCCACGGGCGTGTGCAGCCTCAACCAATCGGATCAACGCCTCGTCACCACCCAGCAGCGGGTCCACTTCCATGAAAGTTGAGGCGTCATAGCGGTGATTGGAGCGTCCAGGGAAGAACGGTGTCAGGTAGACAATGTCGGCGCCGAGGGCGAGCAGTTCATCCAGCTTTCCTGTGACCCCGTCCAAGTCACCGCCATAGAACTGGCGGGCCACATCCGGGCCGCGACCCTGCACGGGTGTATCCCACGAGCAGGCCACGCCCCATTCGGGTGTGGGCCGGTCCGCAGCCTGCTCCGAGCGGGCAAAGCGGTCGGGGAACACCTGGTACATGACGGCTTCGCGCGACCACTCCGGGGCTGCAACCGCGGTGGTAATACGAAAATCGTTGTAGTCGGACGTGTCACGGTTATGCAGGCCGGCGTTATTGAGGTGCCAGTAACTGGCCACCTCACCATCCGTTCCTGCGACCTCAATTAGGAAACGGTACAACGCCACTGGATTGGCGTGGAGCATGGAGGCTTCCCACCAGGTCCACCCGTTATCGGTACCAACCACCCTCGCCTCGTCATACCGAGGTTCGGCGTCCTGGACGCTGCGCACCCACACCCGCGAGGCCGTTCCCCAGTCTTGAGGTACCCGCAACCGCAGCGTGCAACGTTCGCCAAGTTCCGGCGTCGAACTTCCCACATAAAGAGCCGAACCGTCATGATGCGGTTGATTAGCAGCCATGTTTACCCCTTTACTCCGCCTTGTACAAGTCCACTGACAATGTACCGCTGAAGGAACAGGAAGAGGGCCATGACAGGCACCGCGGCCAGAACTGCGCCGGCGGAGAAGATGCCCCAGTTCTTGGAACGCGTATCGGCAACGAAGGAGTACAACCCCACGGCCAGAGTTTGCGAGTCGGGATCGTTTAGGACCACGGAGGCAATCACAAACTCGCTGGAAATTCCGATGAAGGAGAGCAGCGCAACCACGGCAAGGATCGGCGTGACCAGGCGCAGAATGATGCCGAAGAAGATCTGTACGTGGGAGGCGCCGTCGATCTTTGCGGCCTCATCCAACGACTGCGGAATCGTGTTGAAGAATCCGTACATGAGGTACGTGTTCACGCCCAGCGCGCCGCCGAGGTAGACCATGATCAGGCCGAGCTGGCTACCGAGCCCCAGTGCAGGGATGACATCGGAGATACCGCTGAGCAACAGGAAAATTGCGACGACGGCGAGCAGTTGCGGGAACATCTGCAGCAGGAGCAGCGAAAGCAAGCCCATCCGGCGGCCCTTGAAGCGCATACGGGAAAACGCGTAGGCAGCCATGGCGCCGAGGAAGACGGTGGCCGCGGAGGTGATGACCCCGATCACCAGGGTGTTGATGAACCAGCGGCCGAACGGGCGGGCGGGATCGTTGAACAGGTTGACGAAGTTTCCAACATCAACCTTTGTGAACAAGCCCTTCGTTCCGGCCAGGGTGCCGTTGGAATTCAAGGCTGCCGAGAGCACGTAGAGGAGCGGGAAGATGGCAAAGAGTGTGACAACCACGCCCACTAGGTGACGCCAGCCCTTGTCCTTGAACCAGACGCCAAACGGGCGACGCTTGGCTCGAAACAGCTCTTCCGTGGTTTGCACGGGAATGGTGGTGGTGCTCATCGGTTCACTTCCTCAAGTGCCTTGGTCTGCTTGAAGCTGATGGCGGATACGGTGGCCACGATGACGAAGATGACGATGGCCAGCGCGCTGGCCATGCCGTAATCACGCCCGGTGCCCTGCCCGAACGCCACCTTGTAAACGAGCGTGATGAGGATGTCCGTGGAGCCGATGGCCCGGGTGGTGTCCTCGAAACGGGGTCCGCCGCCTGTCAACATGTAGATGACATTGAAGTTGTTGAAGTTGAAGGCGAAGGAGGCAATCAGCAGCGGTGCGATTGAGACCAGCAGCAGCGGCAACTTGATGGATGTAAAGACTCGCCATGCGCCTGCGCCGTCAACCCGTGCCGCTTCATCCAGTTCGGTGGGAAGCGATTGCAGGGCGCCGGTGCACACAAGGAACATGTAGGGGAAGCCAAGCCACAGGTTGACCACGAGGACGCTGATCTTGGCCAGGACAGGATCTGTCAGCCACCCGATCTCGGCGCCGCCGAGCAATGTTTGGTTCAACCAACCAAATTGGGGGTTCAAGATGCCCGACCACACCAGGCCGGAGAGGAACGCGGGGAAGGCGTAGGGCAGGATCATCAGCACCCGGTAGACCTTCTTGCCGCGCAAATCGTCGCGGTTGAAGGTGATGGCCAGGAACAAGCCAAGGCTGAAGGTGAGGATCACGGAGGCTATGGCGAAGGTGAAGGTCCAGGCGATCACGCTTAGCAGCGGTCCGCGCAGGTCGGGGTCGGTGAAGGCCCGTACGAAGTTCTCGAAACCTACATTGATCTTCCAGCCGGTTGCTAGGCGATCGCCGCTCTCGCTGGCAAAGGCTCCTTCTCCGTTGTCCGTGAAGGTGACCCCTGTTTCAACATCGGTAAAGGTATCGGTGTTCGCGTCGTAGACCATGCTGGGCTTGAACGCGTAGGCGGTGCTGCCGTCGGCCGTGCGCAGACTGCCCTGCGCCGGGTCATCGGAGGCAGGGACGGAGATACCGAGGATAGCCGTTTGGTTGGCCACGATCTGGGCGAAGTTCAGGGTCTCGAAGCCGGGGAGGGAAACTGCTTTACCGGTTCCATCGAGCGTTGCATCGGTGACGGTGGCCAGCGGTTCCGTTGCGGAACCAACCGTCACCGCGCCGTCGGGGTTGGTGAACAGGAGGAACAGTTCATCGTCTTGTTTTAGCACAGCCGTCTTGAAAGACGGGGAATCCGGCACGCGCTTTTGCGCCGTCAGCTGGATCGCCGAGATGGCATCTTCCTTGCTGCTGTTGTGCCCGTCCCCGTAATTGGTGAACGCGATGTAGCCGGAGTAGAAGACAACGAAAACCTGGAAAACGACAAGGAAGAATACGCCCGGCGCCAAATACTTGGCAGGCAGCCCGCCCTTGCGGAGGTAAATCCAGTTCACGAGCAACGTAACAAAGGCCGCGACAGCCAAGATGGCCCATGATTCATTCAGGAACAGCGTGATCAGGACGAAGACGGCAAAAGCGTCCACCAGCCCCAACAGCACCACCTTGACCAGGGTGCCCTTGACGGAGTCAAGGTTGTAGCTCTTCTTCGTTGCCCGCTGTTGCGGCGATTGCTGGCCGCCGGCAACCCGGGGTGCGGGTCCGGCGTCGTTGGTTGATTGGGAAACTCGCGTCACGTGACTGTCCTCTTGCAGGGGTTCAAGCTGGTCTATACGGCGTGTGGCGCGCAGGCACTAGGCCCGGGCGCCACACACTGCTGCTGGCAATTGCGCTTAGGCGCCGATCTTGGACTTGATGTTTGCCGCCATCTTCGGCCAGGCAACGGCGGGATCGGCCTTGCCCTTGATGAGGTCCAGCTCGGTGGCTCCCCAGTCATTCCAGACCGCATCCATTTCGGGGATTGCCGGCATGGGTACGCCGTTATCGCCGATCGCGCCGAAGGCCGCCACGATGGGATCTGAGGAGGCCTTCTCGAAGGACGCCTTCAATGCCGGCGGACGCCCTCCTGCCGTGAACATCGAGTCCTGGGCGACCTCGGTGGTCAGGTAATTGGTGACAAACTCCGTGGTGGCCAGCGCATTGGCACTCTTGGCGCTGATGAAGAACCCGTTCACGCCAACAAAAGGCTGCGCGGGCTTGTCGCCTGCGGTGGGCAGCGGGTCAACAGCCAGCTTGATGCCAGCCTTCTGCAGTTCCGGGACGTTCCACGGGCCGGTCAGGAAGTACGGGCTCTTGCCGTTCTTGAACTCTTCCTTGGCGATTTCTCCGGTGATGTTGGAGTTCAATACCTTGGAGCCGGTGTCTCCCCATTCCACCAGCTTCTTGGCGAATTCAACGCCGGCAGGTTCGCCAACCACCAGGTTCTTTGGATCGTAGCCACCCTCGGCGTCCAGGCCAAAGACTGACGACCCCATGGAGGTCTGCAAGGGGTAAAGGTGGTAAGGATCGCCCTGCTTGGGATCAAGACCAACAAGGAAGGCGTACTTGGCCTTGCCCGCGTCAACCACGCCCTGGCCGGCCGCAACGACTTCGTCAAAGGTCTTGACGGCGGCAGGCAGCAACGCCGTGTTGCGCAGCAGCGCAATGTTTTCAACCGAGTACGGGACGCCGTAGGTTGAGCCGTTGAACGTCATGGCCTTGATGGCCGTCGCGGAGAATCCCGAGGCCTTCTCGCCCAATTCAACCGGAGCGATGACGCCGTTTTGTACAAACTTGCCTACCCAGTCATGCGGGCCAACGATCAAGTCGGGGCCCTTGCCCGTGGGAACCTGCGTTATGAAGTCATCGCGTACAGCAGCGAAGTCCTTGACTACGAGCTTCACCTCGATGCCGGTGTCCGTCTTGAACTTTGCTGCAATATCCTTCAGCGCTGGCGAACGTTCCGCGTCAACCCACATGGTGATGGTGGTTGCGCCGGCGGCGGCCAAGTCCTGCGGGGTGGCCGAGGCGCTGGTCGAGGTCTTGTTATCGCCACCGCAGGCACTGAGCGCGAGGGCTCCTACTGCGGATAATGCGCCAACAGCAAAGACGCGACGACTGACCGGGGTGGCACTTGTATTTGGCAACTTCATTGGTGTCCCTTTCTTGAGCCCAACGCCCCGGAGAGCGGATTTGGGCAAAAATCACATAAGTGGCCTACCTCACAGAGCGTAAGCATTTTCCAAGATACATGAAAACGGTTCCAAAAAGAAGCCCCTAATTCGGGGCGATCGGCCGCAATCATTCGACAGGGCGTCAATCCCTTACTTGCGAACTCCTTCAATAAAGCCCTCTACCGCCCGCCGTTCCGGTACATTTCCTTGTGGAACGGAGCCTTTCAAGCTGACGTCGTCATTTTTGAGAACGTTTACATTTTGGTTCCAATTCTTTACAGTAGTAACCATGTCAGTCATCTCCCTGGACCTCGATGTCCCCTCCTCCGCTGCCGCATCCACGCCTTTTGCAGGCCACCTGACGCCGGTACATCAGGCCATGCCCGTGGGCGAGAACCATTGGTCGGCCGATTCCGTGATCTATCAGGTCTACCCACGCTCCTTTCGCGACAGCAACGGCGACGGTGTTGGGGATCTGGCCGGCATCACCCTTGAACTGGGCCAGTTGGCGGAGCTTGGCGTTGACGCCGTATGGCTCTCACCGTTTTACAGCTCGCCGCAACGCGACGCCGGCTATGACGTGTCCGATTACTGCCAGGTTGATCCGCTCTTTGGCACCTTGGCTGACTTCGACCGGCTCATGGAAACGGCGGCCTCGTTGAGCCTTCGTGTCATCATCGATCTGGTCCCGAACCATTGCTCGGATCAGCACGCTCTCTTCCAGGCAGCACTGGCGGCTGCACCCGGCAGCCCGGAGCGGGATGTGTTCATTTTCCGCGACGGCCAGGGCCCGGATGGCTCCTTGCCGCCCAACAATTGGCAGTCCCACTTTGGCGGACCGGCCTGGACGCGAATTGTTGCCGAGGATGGCGCGGCCGGCCAGTGGTACCTGCACCTCTTTGATGCAACCCAGCCCGACTTCAACTGGGACAACCCGGCGGTCCATGCCGAATTTGAACGCGTCCTGAGGTTCTGGCTCGATCGCGGCGTCCACGGTTTCCGTGTGGACGTGGCCCACGCCCTGGTGAAGGCGGCCGGCCTGCCCGATTGGGGCGGCACTGCGTGGGGCGGCAGCTCCGAGGGCTTCCCGGGGCATCTTGCCCCCATGTTTGGCCAGCCGGCCCTGCACGACATCTACCGCCGCTGGCGCGAGGTCCTGGCCGAATATGGCCCGGAGCGAATCCTGTGCGCCGAAGCCAACGTGGACCCGCTCGAGCGCATGGCCGATTGGGTGCGCCCGGACCAGATGCATCAAGCCTTCAATTTCCCGTACCTGACCACAGGATTCTCCGCGCCCGCGCTTCGCAACGTCGTCCAGCGCTCCCTCAACGCCTTCGACGCCGTGGGCGCCACCAGCACCTGGGTGCTTTCCAACCACGACGTCGTCCGGCACGCCACCCGCTTCGGGTACGACGGCGGCGGGCCTCGCGACGGCGACGGCGTCGGTTCCGGTGACGAACAGCCCAACCTGCCGTTGGGGCGCCAACGTGCGGCTGCGGCGTCGTTGTTCATGCTGGCCCTGCCCGGCGCTTGCTACCTCTACCAGGGCGAGGAGCTGGGACTGCCCGATCACACGACGCTCCCCCACGATGCTCGCCAGGATCCAACCTTTGCCCGTACCGGTGGCGAGCGGCTTGGCCGCGACGGCTGCCGCATCCCGCTGCCGTGGCGGTCGGCCGGCCAGAGCGCCGGATTCAGCGACGGCGCCGCGGAGCCAGCCGAGCCTTGGCTCCCCCAGCCCTCGGACTGGGAAAGCTACGCCCGCGACGCCCAGGCGAGCGATCCGGCGTCGCACCTTGCCGTGTACCGCCATGCGCTGCGGACGCGGCGCGAGCTGCAGCTGGGCACGGGGTCGCTGAAGTGGGCCGAGGAATACTCCACGGAGCATTCGCTGGCATTCCTCAATGGCGACACCCTTGTCATTCTCAATACCGGCAGTGAACCTATGCAATTGCCCCGCGGCACCGTCATTGCCCGGTCTCTTCCTGCGCTCGGTGACAATGCTCAACTAGAATCGTCCGAGGCTGTCTGGCTGAAACTGTGACAAAAGGACCGAGGGGCAATAAAGTGGCGGGCATCAAAGAAGTTGCGGAACTGTCCGGGCTGTCCATAGCCACGGTGTCACGCGCATTGGGCGGCAAAGGAAGCGTCTCTGACAAGAGCCGCAAACTCGCCCAAGACGCGGCCGCCGAGCTGGGATTCGTACTGTCCTACGCTGCCTCCAGCCTCGCCTCCGGCAGGAACCACAACATCGGCATCGTCGTCCCCGGCGTCGATCGCTGGTTCTACTCCTCGGTAATCGACGGCGCCTCCTCGGAACTCATCGAAGCCGGCTACGACCTCACCCTCTACACCACAAGCCAAAATGAGAGCCACCGCGCCACCATCCTCACCGACTTCCTCTTGCGAAAAAGGCTCGACGCCGTCATTGCAGTTTCGCTGGAACTCACCGAGTCTGAGGTCGGCCAACTGTTGGCGATCCACCGCCCTGTGTTGGGCATTGGCGGGCCGCTGCCCGGTGCCGACAGCTTGCGGGTTGACGATTTTCAGTTGGCAAAAAGGGCCACTGAGCATTTGATCGGCCTCGGGCACACGCGTATTGCCCATATTGGTGGTGCCCATGAATACGATGCCGACTTCAAACTGCCAGGGACCAGGCGCAGCGGCTACCAAATGGCCATGCAGGAGGCCAAGCTTCCCACATCAGAGGCGTGGCAGCAGAGCTCGGACTTTACCGTTCAGGGCGCTTACGCGACCGCACGTGCCCTCTTGGGCGCCGGCCGGGTGCGCCCCACGGCTGTCTTTGCCGCGTCGGATGAAATGGCCATCGGCACCATCCTCGCTGCGAGAGACTTTGGCCTGCGGGTACCTGAGGAGCTCTCTGTCATTGGCATTGACGGTCACGAGCTGGGCCAAATCTTTGGGCTCACAACCTTTGACCAGAATCCGCGTGGTCAGGGCTCCCTTGCAGCCAAGCGAATCCTGGCCAGGCTGGAACAGTCCTCGCAGGCCGGCACGGTGCCGTATGAGCCTGTTGCCGAGGAATTTCCCACGCAGCTGGTGGTGCGCACGAGTACGGCCGTTCCTCCTGCGGAGTGATTGCCTTAAACAACTGGCCCGCAGTAGTGGTCGAAAAAAGGCTCTCCAGCCTTCTTTTTCGACCTTTAGTGGCTCTTGGTGGTTCGTGGGGATTCCGATTCCCGGGTGAGTGTCATGCCGTCGTCCGGGCGGCACTTCTCAAGAGAATAACCGATGTGTAGTTGTTTGGGTTGCGGTAGCCGCGGGCCGTTCGCTTGATGTGCT
>JBKKBD010000175.1:0-8243 GCA_046714315.1 Specibacter sp. | reverse complement strand
CCTTGGTGGAGATCACCAATTCGTTGCGGTGCGCGGTGAAATCATCCTTGAAGTGACGGCCAAAGTTTGTTTCGGCACTTCCGGCGGGCGGGCCGTAGTTATTGGCCAGATCGAAGTGTGTGACACCCAGGTCAAAGGCGCGGCGGAGGATGTCGCGCTGCACCTCGAAGCCCTTGTCATCCCCGAAGTTGTGCCACAACCCCAGCGAGATGGCGGGCAGCTTCAATCCACTGCGGCCGACTCGGCGGTAGGGCATGGTTTCGTAGCGGTTTTCCGCAGCGTGAAAAGTCATACCATCCATCTTGCCAGCAACGGTGTGAGATTTATCTAATTCCGCTCCGGGGCGCGTAACAAGAGTACGGAGCGCGACACCAGCTGCACCGTGGAACCGGCGACGAACTCACCGGACACTGTGGCTCCGGTGTCTATTTCGGTAACCCATCGTGTGGCGTAGTCCGCTGTTGGCAGGGCGAAGTCCACCGCGGCGTCCCCGCTGTTGAAGAGCATCAGGAAGCAATCGTCAACCACTTCCCGGCCCTGTTCATCACAGTCAGGGATGCCTGCACCGTTGAGGAACACGCCGATGCAGCGCCCCAATCCGCTGTCCCAATCGCCGGCCGTCATGGTGGCCCCATCTGAGCGCAGCCACACGATGTCCGGCAACGCGCCGTCGTCCCCGCGCTCGACAGGTCGTCCATCGAAGAACCGACGACGGCGAAACGCCGGGTGCGCCTCCCGCAATCGTCCCAGCTGGGAGACAAAGTCGGTCAGGCCCGCATCCGCAGCTTCCCAGTCGATCCATGTGAGCGGCGAATCTTGGGCGTAGGCATTGTTGTTGCCATGTTGCGTTCGGCCCAGCTCATCGCCATGGAGGATCATGGGCACGCCTTGGGAGAGCATGAGCGTGGTGAGGAAGTTCCGTTGGGCGCGGGCGCGCAGCTCTACGATGGCAGGATCAGCAGTCGGCCCTTCCACACCGTGGTTCCAGGAACGGTTGTGGGATTCACCGTCGCGGTTCTCCTCCCCATTGGCCTCGTTGTGTTTGTCGTTAAAGCTCACCAGATCCGCCAAGGTGAAGCCGTCGTGGGCGGTCACGAAATTGATCGAGGCCACAGGGCGGCGGCCCGAATGCCCGTATAGGTCCGAGGAACCGGTTAACCGTGACGCAAATTCGCCCAGCGTGGACGGTTCGCCGCGCCAAAAATCGCGGACAGTGTCGCGAAACTTTCCGTTCCATTCGGTCCACTGCGGCGGAAAGTTGCCAACCTGGTAGCCGCCGGGGCCAAGATCCCACGGCTCGGCGATGAGCTTGACCTGCGAGACAACGGGGTCTTGTTGCACCATTTCAAAGAACGAGGAGAGCTTGTCCACGTCGAAAAACTCCCGTGCCAGCGTGGCCGCCAGATCAAAACGGAAACCGTCAACGTGCATCTCCGTCACCCAGTAGCGCAGCGAATCCATGATCAGCTGCAGCGAATGGGGCTGCCGAACGTTGAAGGAATTTCCGGTGCCCGTGTAGTCGATGTACTGTTCCTTGTTGTCCTCTTGCAGCCGGTAGTACGCGTCGTTGTCGATGCCCCGGAAAGAAAGCGTGGGCCCAAGGTTGTTGCCTTCGGCCGTGTGGTTGTAAACCACGTCCAGGATGACTTCCAGCCCGTTGCGGTGCAGTTCCTTCACCATGGCCTTGAACTCCCGGACTTGATCACAGGGGTCGGTACTGGCCGCATATTCGTTATGGGGAGCAAAAAATCCGATGGTGTTGTAGCCCCAATAATTCCGTAGGCCATGTTCTTGAAGCCGTTCGTCCTGCACAAATTGGTGCACCGGCATGAGCTCCACGGCGGTGACGCCAAGGTTCTTCAAATGCTCGACGACGGCCGGGTGCGCCATGGCGGCATAGCTGCCGCGCTGGTGCTCAGGAACGTCGCGGTGCAGCGCCGTCATGCCCTTGACATGGGCCTCGTAGATGACGCTCCGGTGATACGGAATATCAAGGCGCGCATCAGGGACTCCGTCGGCATGATTCCAGTCAAAGCCGTCATCAACCACTACGCTGCGGTACGTGCTTGCCGCAGAATCCTCGTCATTGCGGACAAGTGGGTCCCCGAGCTGGTAGCCAAAGACTGGTTGTCCCCACGTGACGGACCCGTCAATGGCCTTGGCATAAGGATCAAGGAGCAGCTTGGCGGCGTTGAACCGGAGCCCGTTGGCTGGTTCCCACGGGCCTTCAACACGGAAGCCGTACCGCTGGCCCGGCATCACGCCCGGCACGTAGCCGTGCCATACATAGCCGTCCACCTCGGTCAGCGGCAGCCTGGTTTCTTGCCCGTGTTGGTCAAAAAGGCACAACGTCACCGCCGCCGCACCGTCGCTGAACAAGGCGAAGTTGGTGCCGTTGCCATCCGCATGGGCACCCAGAGGGTGGTCCCGTCCCGGCCAGATTTCCATGGTTCCCCTTTATGCCGCGCTAGTGGGTGATGGTGTGGAGAGCTTCGCCCAGACCGTTGGAATTCTTGCTGCCAGCATCCCCGCATTCAAAGGTGCTCGCGGGGATTCGCCGACCAATTCATCGCCCTGGCCGGACAGTTCCCCGTGGAGGGCTGCGGCAAGGGCGGCCGTGACTAACAGCCCGTCGTTGCTGCCGCGTGCCGTATCCATGGCCAGCAGCGCCACGAGGATGCCAGCCAAGGTGTCACCGCTTCCTGCGGTGGCCAGCCGCGCGGTTCCGTTGGCCTGTGTGTACACGGAACCGTGGCTGTCCGCCACCACGGTGGTTGGACCTTTCAGCAGCACCACGGCGCCTATCAACGCCGCCGCCGTCCGGGCCGCAGCGAGAGGCGAGGCCTCTATCTCGGAGCGGCTTAGCAACATTCCACACCGCCCTAACAGAGCCGAAAGTTCGCCGGCATGCGGAGTCAGTAGGAGGTGAGAATTCCCGCCGTCGGCGGACGGCTCCACCAGGGCCAGCCCGGCAGCGTCAACCACCACGGGGATGGCCGCCGCACGGCCAGCAGCTACAGCCTCACGGGCACGTTCGAGCTGAGCGTCGTCGCCGTCAATGCCGGGGCCGACCAGCCATGCTTGAACCCGCACGTCCCGGGGCGAATCCTCCGAGCACACCACCTCAGGATTGCGTAGATGCAGGGCAGCGGACACCTGCGTCGGCCCCAGAAACCGAACCATGCCCGGCCCGCATGCCGAAGCCGCGGCCGCGGCCAGTAGACCGGCTCCGGGATACTGGATGGACCCGGCAATAATTCCTGCCACCCCACGGGTGTACTTGTGATCCGCCGCCAGCGGGTTCGGCAGCAGAGCAGCAAGATCTCCGTGGTCCAGCCGGCTCACGTTTGCCAGGCCCAGAAAATCGCTGATCCCGAGGTCTACCAGTTTCACCTCGCCGCACAGCTGCTCCCCCGGCGAACTCAACAGCCCCGACTTGTACTCACCAAACGTCACCGTAAGATCCGCACGCAGCACCGGCCCGTGCACTTCCCCAGTCGTGGCATCAACGCCGCTGGGGAGATCGCAGGCAACCACCAACGGCCGCCGCGTCCCAGAGAGCCCCTCCAGCTGCGCCACCACGGTCGCCACCGGTTCCCTGATGCCGCCGCTGCTCCCCGTCCCCAGCAGCCCGTCAATAAGGACGCCGGATGCTCTGGCCTCCGCGAGGAACTCCACCGCGCCGGTGTCGGCAGCCAGCGCAAGGCACCGGCCGCCGGCCTTCTCAAAAGCAGTCAGGGCATCGGGGTGGGTCCGGGAACCGGCGAGCAACGCCGTCGTACGTGCACCGTGTGCGGCCAGCCATGCGCCCGAGTACAAGGCGTCGCCGCCGTTGTTGCCAGAGCCAACAAGAATGGCCACCCGGGCCCCGTAGATACGGCGGCCCTGTGACTTTAAAACAGAAACCACGCCCATCGCGAGCCCGTGCGCGGCCGTGCGCATGAGTGCCGGACCCTGCCCAGCGGCAAGGAACGGTTGCTCGGCGGCCCGGACGTCCGCGGCCGTGTAGGCGTGACGCACGTCAGCTTTCTGCGATTACCATGGCTGTGGAAATGCCGCCGTCATGTGTCATGGACACATGCCAGTGCTTGATCCCCTTGGACTTGGCCACGGCGGCAACGGTGCCCTTGACGTTGATCGTGGGCCCGTTTTCATCAAGGCCGATCCAGCAGTCCTGCCAATTCATGCCGGCCGGGGCACCGAGCGCCTTCGCCACGGACTCCTTGGCGGCGAAGCGTGCGGCCAGCGACCGCGTGTTCAGCCCACGTTCTGCTGGCACAAAGAGTCGGTCAAGCAGTCCCGGAGTCCTCTCCAGCTGACGGCCAAACCGCTCAATGTCTACAACGTCCACGCCAATGCCAATGATCATGAACCAACCCTATCCCGGGGCGCACTCCGGGATAGGGCATTGCCGTGACGTGAGGGTGAGTTTCCTACTCGACAGTGACCGACTTGGCCAGGTTGCGCGGCTGATCCACGTCAAAGCCCTTGGCCGAGGCAAGTTCGAGGGCGAAGATCTGCAGAGGTACGGTTGTCAGCAACGGCGCCAGCAAAGTACTGGTCTCCGGAACATAGAAAACGTGCTCGGCGTAGGCCTTGACCGATTCGTCGCCTTCTTCTGCAATCACGATCGTCTTGGCGCCACGGGCACGGACCTCCTGGATGTTGGAGACCACCTTGGAGTGCAGCGAATCACGGCCGCGCGGTGAGGGAACCACCACAATAACCGGCTGTCCCTCCTCGATCAGGGCGATCGGACCGTGCTTGAGCTCGCCCGCGGCGAATCCTTCGGCGTGGATGTAGGCGAGTTCCTTGAGCTTCAAGGCGCCCTCCATGGCAACGGGGTACCCAACGTGGCGGCCAAGGAACAACACGCTGCGGGTATCGGCCATGCTGCGAGCCAGTTCCCGGATCGCTCCTGAGTTCTCCAGAACTGTGGCGATCTTGGCCGGCGTCTTGGCCAATTCGGCCAGGATGTCCTTGATCTGGCCCTGGAACAGGTTTCCACGCAGCTGTGCCAAATACAGACCCAGCAGGTAGGCGGCGGTAATCTGCGCAAGGAAGGCCTTGGTGGAGGCCACTGCAATTTCGGGTCCGGCATGCGTGTACAGCACGGCGTCCGATTCGCGCGGGATGGTTGAACCATTGGTGTTGCAGATGGCGACCGTCTTGGCGCCCTGCTCTCGTGCATACCGCACGGCCATCAGGGTGTCCATGGTTTCACCGGACTGGGAGAGGGAAACTATCAAGGTGCTCTCATCAACGATGGGATCCCGGTACCGGAATTCATGAGAGAGCTCTACCTCGGTGGGGATCCTGCACCAGTGCTCAATGGCGTAGCGGGCCACCTGGCCGGCGTAGGCCGAGGTGCCACAGGCGAGGACGATGATGCGGTTAATGTTTTTTAGCACGGTCGGGTCAACACGCAGCTCATCGAGCGTCAGGTTGCCTGCTTCGTCGCTACGCCCCAGGAGCGTCTGCGCAACAGCATCAGGCTGGTCGTTGATTTCCTTTTCCATGAAGGACGTGTAGCCGCCCTTCTCGGCAGCGGCAGCATCCCAGTCAACAAGGTATTCGCGCCCCTCGCCCGGTACGCCATGGAAATCGGTGATCTCTACGTTGTCGGCCGTGATGGTGACAACCTGGTCCTGCCCAAGTTCCACGGCACGGCGGGTGTAATCAATGAATCCGGAAACATCCGAGCCCAAGAAGTTCTCGCCGTCGCCCAATCCCACAACCAGCGGAGAGTTGCGGCGGGCAGCCACGACAACGCCCGGCTCGTCAGCGTGCGTTGCGACCAGCGTGAAGGCGCCTTCAAGGCGTTGCGCAACCTGCTGCATGGCCTGGGACAGTCGGCCTTTCGACGATCCGTTGGCAGCGAAGCCACGGTAGACATCAGCCAGGAGGGTTGCGGCAACCTCAGTGTCGGTTTCGGACTTGAAACTGTGCCCGCGGGCCACCAGCTCGGCCTTCAGGACTGCGTAATTTTCAATGATGCCGTTGTGAACAACGGCCAAGTCACCGCCGTCAACAACGTGCGGGTGCGCGTTAGCGTCGGTGGGTCCACCGTGCGTAGCCCAACGCGTGTGACCAATGCCGCTAGAGGCATCAGGCAGCGGGTTGCTCTCCAGCTCGTCCAGGAGCTTGGCGAGCTTGCCGCTCTTCTTACGCATCTGAAGACCGGTTGCTCCCACTACTGCAACACCAGCGGAGTCGTACCCGCGGTATTCCAGACGACGCAGACCTTCGATCAGCACCTCAAGGGCTCGCTGATTGGTCGACGAACTAGTTCCCTGAGCCGGGGCAGTACCGGCGTATCCCACAATTCCACACATGAAAATCAATCATATGCCCCGGCGAGTTCACAGGACGTTCTACCTCCTCCTGTCGCTTAGGCCTGAAAAGTGTCAAAATTCCGGCTTGCTCCGCAGTCCCGTTTCCCACTCAACCCCAAACAAGGCAGAATTGCAGGTGTGACAGCTCTAAGAACCGAGTCCGGCAGCAGCGTCAGCGCCTCCCCCTTTGTGGAATTGGACCGCCAGACATGGTCTCGCCTTGCAAACAAGATTGAGCAGCCGCTCAATGAGGAGGACGTTCACCGCCTCCGCGGCTTGGGTGACCAACTGGACATGCGCGAAATTCACGACGTCTATTTGCCACTCTCACGACTCCTGAATCTGTATGTCGGCGCAGCCGAACACCTCCATAGCGCCACCACCACATTCCTCGGCGAGCGTGGTACCCGCACCCCGTTTGTCATTGGCGTGGCAGGCTCCGTCGCTGTGGGCAAGTCCACAACGGCCCGCGTACTCAAGGAGATGCTGTGTCGCTGGCCGGACACTCCCAATGTGGAGCTTGTCACCACGGACGGCTTCCTTTACCCCAACGCCGAACTTGAGCGCCGCGGCCTCATGACCCGCAAGGGCTTTCCGGAATCCTATGATCGCCGGGCACTTCTACGCTTCGTCAGCGCTATTAAAAGCGGCGCCGAGGAAGTTCGCGCCCCCATGTACTCCCACCTCACGTATGACATCCTGCCGGACAAGGAAGTTGTGGTTCGCCGCCCCGACGTATTGATCGTTGAGGGGTTGAATGTCCTGGCCGCGGCACGGCCTCGCAGTGATGGGCGTTCCGGTCTGGCAGTCAGCGACTTCTTCGATTTCTCGATCTATGTCGATGCCAAGACCAGCCATATCGAGCAGTGGTACATCGAACGGTTCAGGTCCCTGCGTACCAGCGCGTTCGCCAATCCCGATTCATACTTCCGGCGCTACGCGGACTTGTCAGACGCTGAGGCAACTGCCACTGCCCACAAGATCTGGAAGAGCATTAATGAGCCCAACCTGGTCCAGAACGTGTTGCCCACTCGCGGCCGCGCCCAGTTGGTGCTCACCAAGGATGCCGATCATTCCATCAAACGGATGCTCCTGAGGAAGGTCTAGTGCCGGTTGTGGGCTTCCATCAGGCGCGACGTCCCCGACAGACCCCCGCCGACCGCCTCCGCCGTGAGCTGTCGTGGCCTCGCCCGGGCGGGATCGTGATCTCTGCGATCGGAGCGGCCTTGGTCTTCGGAGGCGCCCTTGCTGTTACTCCCCCGGTGGATGCGCCGCCACCCATGGCTGCAACTCCTGCTTATTCCTCCAGCACGACGCCGGCCCCCTCCCACGTGCCCACGCCCGGTGCCGTATCGCCCACAGAAAGCGCCACAGGGCTGCCATCCAATGCCGCGGGGACGCTCGCGGCGTCGGGCCTCACTGCCGCGCCGATTCCGCCGTCGACCACACCCGCGACCACAGCCCCGACCCCGGTACCCAAGGTTGCCGGCGCAGCCGCGGGCTCGCCCATTCAGAAGGTGTTCGCCGCCGAAAGCGTCGCCCCCACTGAGAAAGCGCTGCGGAACATCGCCAACGCCAACAGCCCACTGGTGCTGGTCAATAAGCAACGCCCGCTGGTGCCCGCCAACTACTCGCCGAGTGATCTGGTGACGCCCACAGTGCTCTCGGGATCTGGTGAACCAGTCCTCCTACGCGCCGAGGCAGCCGACGCAACGGAACGGCTATTTGCCGCCGCAGCCGGCCAGGGCATCCGGATCACCGTCAAGAGCAGCTACCGTTCCTACGAAACCCAGGTTTCCGTGTATAACGGTTACGTGGCTGGCAAGGGTGAGGCCGCCGCCGACTCAACGTCGGCCCGCCCCGGATTTTCTGAGCACCAGACCGGATTGGCTCTGGACATTGGCGATG
>JBKKBD010000174.1:0-17613 GCA_046714315.1 Specibacter sp. | reverse complement strand
CTGCGGACTGGACTACCTTGAATACCGGCTCCGAAGCTGCCTGGGGGGCAAACTTCAAAATCGCCAATGCCTCATTCGCCTGCTTGCCACGAATCAGGTTGACGACGCGCCGGGCCTTCATAGGCGTTACGCGCAGATGACGCGCACTTGCCTTGGCTTCCATTGCTATCTCTCTCTCGTCTTAGCCGTAAATGCAGGCGCCTAGCGGCGCTTGCCCTTACGGTCGTCCTTGACATGGCCGCGGAATGTCCGCGTGAGGGCGAATTCGCCGAGCTTGTGCCCGACCATCGACTCGGTTACAAACACGGGGATGTGCTTGCGACCATCGTGCACGGCGATCGTGTGACCCAACATATCGGGGACGATCATCGAGCGGCGGGACCAGGTCTTAATTACGTTCTTGGTTCCATTTTCGTTCTCCCGAGCTACCTTCACAAAGAGGTGCTGGTCAACGAAGGGACCCTTCTTCAGGCTACGTGGCATGTCTCCAGGCTCCTATCGCTTGTTCTTGCCAGTACGGCGGCGACGAACAATCAGCTTGTCGCTCTCTTTGTTCGGACGGCGGGTACGGCCTTCACGCTTACCGTTCGGGTTAACCGGGTGACGTCCACCGGAGGTCTTACCTTCACCACCACCATGAGGGTGATCGACCGGGTTCATGACAACACCGCGGACGGTCGGGCGTACGCCCTTCCAGCGCATACGGCCAGCCTTACCCCAGTTGATGTTGGACTGCTCAGCGTTACCAACTTCGCCGATGGTCGCGCGGCAGCGCGCATCAACGTTGCGGATTTCGCCGGAGGGCAGACGCAGCTGGGCGAACTTGCCTTCCTTGGCGACGAGCTGAACCGAGGCACCAGCCGAACGAGCCATCTTGGCACCGCCACCGGGACGCAGCTCCACAGCGTGGATAACAGTACCCACGGGGATGTTGCGCAACGGAAGGTTGTTACCAGGCTTGATGTCAGCTTCGGGGCCGGCTTCTACGAAGTCTCCCTGGCCGAGCTTGTTCGGTGCGATGATGTAACGCTTGGTGCCATCAACGTAGTGCAGGAGGGCAATGCGAGCGGTGCGGTTGGGATCGTATTCGATCTCAGCAACGCGTGCGTTGACGCCATCCTTGTCGTGACGACGGAAGTCAATCAAGCGGTACTGGCGCTTGTGGCCACCACCCTTGTGACGAGTCGTGATACGACCGGTGTTGTTACGGCCACCCTTTTTGGGCAGGGGACGAACCAGAGACTTCTCCGGAGTCGACCGCGTGATTTCTGTGAAGTCGGCAACGCTCGAGCCACGACGGCCCGGGGTTGTCGGCTTGTATTTACGGATTCCCATAGTTTATTTCCTCGTTAAAGTGGTCTCCGCTTATGAAAGCGGACCGCCGAAGATGTCAATCGTGCCTTCGCGAAGGGAGACAATAGCGCGCTTGGTGCTCTTACGCTGTCCCCATCCGAACTTGGTGCGCTTGCGCTTACCGGCACGGTTGATGGTGTTGATCGTGTCGACCTTGACGGAGAAAATCTTCTCCACAGCCAACTTGATCTCGGTCTTGTTTGAGCGGGGGTCGACCAAGAAGGTGTACTTACCTTCGTCGATCAAGCCGTAGCTCTTTTCCGAGACGACGGGTGCAAGCACTACGTCGCGCGGATCCTTGATGGTGACGGCGCTCACTTGGCGTCCTCCTCAATAGTCTGGGCAGCTTCGCCACCGGCGGGAACAAAGCCTGCGGCCTTGGCTTCCTCAACCGTTGAGAACCAAACCTCGGCCACAGTGGCGTCGTACCAGCGTGAACCAGGCACGTGGTACTTCATGGAGTCCTTGTTGCCCTTGATGGTGCCTTCGGCATCTTCGGAAACCAGGTCTTCAACCAGCAACATGCTGGAAGCGAAAGCCTCAGCAGCGGCACGGCCTGAGACGAAAACGTCGTAGGCAGCCTTGGTGAAGACGATGTCATCAGAAACGAGCACGTCGTAGGTGTTGAGCTGGTCAACGTACAGAACGTGGAGGTCGGTGATGTTACGTACGCTCAAAGCGGCAACGTCGTTGGCGCGCTCAATAACAACCAAGAGGTTCTTACGTGAGGAAACGCCGGCAAGGGTAGCCATAGCAGCCTTGGTGGAGGGCTTGGAGCCTGAAACCAATTCAGCAATAACGTGGATACGGCCGTTGCGTGCGCGGTCAGAGAGGGCGCCGCGCAAAGCTGCAGCCTTCATCTTCTTGGGCGTACGCTGGCTGTAATCGCGAGGGGTCGGACCGTGGACAACGCCACCACCGGTCATGTGAGGAGCACGGATAGAACCCTGACGGGCGCGGCCGGTACCCTTCTGTGCATGCGGCTTACGGCCTGCACCAGAAACTTCGGCGCGGGTCTTGGTCTTGTGGGTACCCTGACGGGCGGCAGCGAGCTGAGCTACGACAACCTGGTGCAACAGCGGCACGTTGGTCTGTACGTCGAAGATCTCTGCGGGCAGATCTACTTTGACAGTAGTCATTTACTTATGCTCCCTTCACGGCGGCGCGTACGAATACGACCTGGCCGCGGGCGCCGGGGACGGCACCCTTGATCAGCAGCAGCGACTTCTCGGCGTCAACACCGTGAACCGTGAGGTTCATGGTGGTTACGCGCTCGGCACCCATACGGCCTGCCATGCGCATACCCTTGAAAACGCGGCCAGGAGTGGACGCGCCACCGATGGAACCGGGCTTGCGGTGGTTCTTGTGTGCACCGTGCGAGGCCGGAGCACCCTTGAAGCCGTGACGCTTCATGACACCGGCGAAGCCCTTACCCTTTGAAGTGCCGACGACGTCGACCTTCTGGCCGGCTTCGAAGATCTCAACGGAGAGCTCCTGGCCGAGGGTGTAAGTGTCAGCGTCTGCAGTGCGCAGCTCGACGACGTGGCGACGAGGCGTGACGCCTGCCTTTTCGAAGTGACCAGCCAAGGGCTTGGTTACCTTACGAGGATCGATCTGGCCGTAGCCGATCTGGATCGCTACATAGCCATCTACCTCTGCGTTACGCAGCTGGGTGATGACGTTGGAGTCGGCCTGGACGACGGTTACGGGAACAAGCAAGTTGTTCTCGTCCCAGACCTGGGTCATGCCGAGCTTCGTGCCCAGGATGCCCTTAGTGTTTCGGGTCGCGGTCATAGTTTCTCAGCACCTCCCTACAGTTTGATTTCGATGTTCACGTCGGCCGGCAGGTCGAGACGCATGAGCGAATCAACAGCCTTAGGCGTGGGATCAATGATGTCGATAAGACGCTTGTGCGTGCGCATTTCAAAGTGCTCGCGGCTGTCCTTGTACTTGTGAGGAGAACGAATTACGCAGTAAATGTTCTTCTCGGTGGGCAGCGGCACCGGGCCGACTACCGTTGCGCCTGCGCGCGTGACCGTCTCAACGATCTTCCGGGCTGAAACATCAATAACCTCGTGGTCATATGACTTCAGCCGGATGCGGATTTTTTGTCCCGCCATGGCGTCGTGACTCTCTTTCCTGTAACGAAGCATTCTGTAGGAGCAATGCTGTTGACGTAAACGCTGTTTACTTTTCCTTGTTCATATGTGGCACTCACAGCCACGCTCCCAACGAACTGAATCCGGATAATTCCGGGTTCCTCAATCCACCGAAGCTCCGACCCCCGCGGTCGGGCGTGTCGCGAATAATTCGCGCACGTACCCACACCTATGATGCGAAGGAAGGTTATGTTTGGGCTTTAGCTTGGACCCTGCACCGAGCATTATCTCGGTCGGGACTCGAAAAAGCACTTGAACAACTCAATAAGTATGCCGGATTCCGCGCCAGAACGCCAATCGGGGATGGCGTGTGCTTGCTTACTTTGGCCGCAAGAATGGACCATGGCCGGGCCATCGTCGCCACTTCCCCACCCTTGACGAGCATGAGAAGCTGCAATTGTGAGCAAAGTCACCAGAAATATCGACGGGCCCGTCCCCTCTTCTAGATTGGCGATCGCCGCTCTCCCCACACGGAGAGTGAGCGGGCGATGGGTTACATTCTTCGCCCTGAGCTGGTTTGGCGTCTGGATTGCGCAGCTGACACCCGTGCAATTGCTGCTCCCTTTGCAGCTTGAGGAGCTGCTGGACACCACGGATTGGGTCCAAAACGTCCTCGGGTTTGGTGCCATCTCAGGGATTGCTGGCGCATTTGCGCTCATTGCGTACCCCCTGACGGGAGCACTGTCCGACCGCACCACCTCGCGCTTTGGCCGCCGCCGGCCCTGGATCGCTGCCGGTACGGCCGGATTCGCCGTTGCGTTGCTATTTTTGGGTTTGCAGCGTTCATTCCTGGGGATCGGGATTTGTTGGGTGGCTGCGAGCATCTCCTTCTGTGTCCTCACGGCAGCTCTCACGGCCGCAATTTCCGATCAGGTTCCGGTCAACCAGCGTGGTTATGTGTCAGGCTGGATCTCCGCGCCTCAGGCCATGGGCATCATTGCCGGGCTGGTTCTGGTGACAACATTGGGGCTGGGGACATTTGGCGGATACGCCCTCATGGCCGCCATTCTGGTTGTCCTCGCTCTGCCCTTCCTGTTGCTGATTCCCGACGCAGTGCTGCCGCGAGGCGTGGTTTCGCAGCTCACTTGGCGTTCCCTGCTGGAAGGCATGTGGATCAGCCCGCGAGCTTTTCCCGACTTCGGCTGGACCCTTCTGAGCCGGGTCCTGGTCAATCTCGGCAATGCGTTTGGCACCAGCCTGCTGCTGTACTTCCTCATGTATGGCCTGGCGGTGCCCGACGCCGAGGGCTCCCTCATCTTGCTGACACTGGTTTACATGGTGTTTGTCATCGTCGCATCCCTGTGGCTTGGTCGCCTCTCGGACAAAGTCGGACGACGTCGCATGTTCGTCTTTGCCGCGTCCGTCCTGCAGGCAGCAGCCGCACTGATCCTTGCGTTTGTCCCCACCATAGAGGCGGCCACCTTTGCCGCGGCCCTGCTCGGCTTGGGCTACGGGTGTTTCCTCTCCGTGGATCAGGCGCTGGCCACCGAGGTCCTGCCCGACCAGCTCTCGCGTGGCAAGGACCTTGGAATCATGAACATTGCTCTGACCGTGCCACAAGCCTTTGCCCCCATGATTGGCGCCGTGCTGGTCAGCCTCTCGGGAGGCTTCACCCTGCTATTCCTGGTTTCCGGAATCACGGCCTTGGCGGGTGCCTTGGCCGTCGGCATGGTCAGGGGCGTCAGGTAGCTCTTCTCCAAGCACGACGGCGGCAGTCACCTATACCTGGGGCGGTGCTGGCGGGTAGCCGGCTGGCACGGGGACTGGGGGCACAGCGCCGTCGGCCGGTTTCTTGCGATTCAGACGCCAGATAACAAACCCGATCAGGGTCAGTGCCAGAAGCGCCAACAAGACGTAGGTGAAGCCCCGCAGGTACCAGAGCACGGCAGTCGCCACCCCGATGGCACCCCAGATGGTGAAGATGCGTTCGTCAAGGGTCATGCCGACAGCCAGCAGGGCAACAAAGACCAGGAGCGAGACAAGCTGCTGGAGCGTGTCGCCACTAAAGATGGTCAGCAACGCCCCAAAACTCGCAACGCTGGCAGCGCCAATCAGCAGGCCCTTCCCTGCTGCTGACTGCTTCCTCAGGTAACGAATCACGGCCAATCCACCCAACGCAAGGGCGCACCACTGAACTGCCCAGAACAAGCCCAGGTCAACATAGGTAGAGCACGCCGCGAACCAGACCGCGGCACAGGTGACCACTGCGGCATCGACCATGAGCCAGCGCCGCACCGGGGGTGCTTCCAGACAGGCCAACACGGCAACTACCGTGAACGCCACCGCCCCGAGTAGGACGGCGTCGTCGTCGAACATTGACCACAAGGCAAAGAGCGCACCTCCGCCAAGCGCCGTGCCGACAATGCTTCCGCGCTGGATCTGTCCCTCGCCCGGCAGGTCAATGGCCAGCAGACGCACCACGTACAGCGTTCCGAGCACTACCGCGAAACCGGCCAAAGCCGAGTAGCCGTGGCGTGACGTCAACTCAAGTACCTGAGCCCGGAACAGCATAGCTGCCAAGAACACCAACAATGATCCGGGCAAGGTCAGCCACGGTAGCTTCATCAGGTGAGCGCCCACAATCAAGGCCAGCCCGGCCACCATCCACATGCCCGCAAAGATTCCTGTTGCCGCATCGCCGTCCACGACGCATGCCGTGGCGAGGAAGCAGGCGGTGGCAACAATCCAGTACCAGCGCATGTCAGGCGTCTTGGGTGTGTAAACACACCGCCAGGCAACGACAGCAACGGTCAGGGCAAGGAGGATCAATGCCGTTGCACCCGGCCACAACACTGGAGCTATGACTGCAGCCCCGCCCATGACCGCAACGAGGGCCATGTAGGAAGCCCCCCTCTGTTTCAGGTAGGTCTGGGCAACAATGGACGTTACACCCAATGCGAGGAGTTCAGCGGCCACAACCCAGCGCAATGCCGTTCCAGATGGCGCAAAGCCGCCGGAGGCGAGGTGGTAATACGTCGGCACCAGGATTTGTGCGGTGACCAACAACCAGCCACTGGCCCACAAGCAATTCGACTCCCCCACGGCTGCATTGACACGCCCGTCCCGGATGGGCAGATATTGCAGCGCTGCCTGGGCAATCAATGCACCCGTCACGGCCAGGGTCACAACACCCAAGTCGGCCGTCAGCTCACGTACCAGGACGCCCACCAAAACGGTTGCTGTCACGCGAGCCAACAGGAAGTGCAACCCTCTGACCAGCGCACCTGTGGCCTTGGCAGCAAGCACCGTGGAGACTGTAAGCACAAAGACCAAAACGATCGCCAGCTGTGGCCTGTCGCCAATGCTGCACAGCGCTAGAACCAGCATTGCAACAGGTGCCGCCCATGCGGCCGATGCCACAGGTTCACGAGGCAAAGTCCCTGCCACAGCAAGAATACCTACGGCCGCGGTTGCCAAGGAGAAGACAACTATTGTGGTCCAGAGACCGGCCGGCTGCACGATGGCGTTGGCGGCACCCACCAAGGCAACAGTGGACAACGTCAGGTAAACATCCGCCGGCAGTCCCGGGATTCCTCGTCCGCTACGGACTGTTCCGGCAAGGATCAAGATCTGCGGCACCAGTGCCAGCAGAAGTACCAGCCCTAAGCCAACCGCTGTTCCACCGATTTCGGTCTGCGGATCCTTCTCGGCCCACAACTGGAATAGCGCCATGGCCAAAACCATCGATACAATCCGTGCACTCCACCAGTAAACCCACCGGTGGAGTGTTTCTGCGGACCCCAGGAGCCGTATCCCGGCGCACATCATGTAGGCAACGGCCACAGCCCACGCAATACTGGTACCGATCGCCGCGAAGACAGATCCCGTAAAGAGGGCAACGATAACAAGGTACGACGGCGCCACCAACTCCGCACCGGACCAACCGCCTCGCCTCGGTAATGTGATTAGGGAATATGAGGCCGCAGCAACTCCCATGGCGACAGCCGCTATAAGAAACTCAAGCCGGAGAATTTCCATAACTGTAGGGTCGGGGGCACTGGAAAAATTCTCCACGGCATAGAGAGTCGACAACACGCCAACGAGAACCGTGCCTACCAGCGCCCACGCGGCCGCGGAGTATTTTGTGAAGAAATTTCCGCTGCCCGTCTTCACCAGAACTGTGTCTACGAGCAGCTGCAGGGCGGAGATTCCAGCAGTTACGGCGATGATGAGGTGGGCCTTTCCCGGATAAGCCGGGATCAATGTGGCCATGGCTGCTGCCACGAGTGCCGTCGCTAGGAATCTCGCGGCCACCAACATTCCATGCTTGATCACCATGTTGCCTGCAGTGAGGTGCCTCAGCACGGAGTAACACAAGGCGATCGCCAGGATCCCCGTCCAGCCACTGGCCGTCAGGAACGGTGAAAACAGCAGGACAGCACCCAGAACCGGCAGCGGGAACCACTCCCCGCGGGGAAGGAACGCCGAAACGGCGGTCAAGGAGGCAATCAGCGCCACACTAACTCCCACGGCGGCGAGTGGCACGTCTCCCCCGTTGCCTTCGTGAGCCCAAAACCAGCCAAGACTCCACAGGAGAGAAGCTGCAGCCATGACCGGAATGCTCAAACTTACGTCCCACCGCGCCCAGTCAGCATTGCCCAGAAACACAGAAATCCGTTGCTGGAGGTATGCGGTGAGCACTATCTGAACTGCCAGCACCACAGTAAATGCACCCGCAGCCCACGCAAGATCAGGTTGAATCATCCACCCAAAGAAGGGAGCGGCCAGCGTCAATGAAAGGCGCAGCCCAACGTAGTTGAACCGCTTCAGCGACGGCACGGAAATGAATGTCATGATGCCGTAGAAAATGACGCCGGCCATGAGCACCAAGGCGTGGTCGGCCGCGTTAAGCGCCAGGCCGAATGCCAGTGACCCAGCCAGCCCGACGGGGGCGAACCAGGGTCCAAGATCGGAGAGTGGCTTCGCGTAAAGACTAGGGACGGCGTCTCCCGCAGGAACACGCCGCCTCAAGAGGTACCCGGCCAGAGACAACAGCGCCGAGAAAACTATGAGTGCAGTAAAGTACCAGGCCAACGCGGCTCCGAGCACAGCAACGGAGGACCACGCTGTGGACAACAGGAATGCCAGAGAAAGATAAACAACCAGCCGGCTGTTGAGCTGCACGGCTGCGATAACGTACGCCACAGTCCCAATGAGTGAGGTAGCCAGCCACACGGCCGGCGCTTCCGGGAAGCCTAGGTTGTAGGTGGCAAGGCCGGCGAACGGAATGATGGCAAGCGCTGTACCAGTAAAGGCAACCGCTGCGGGTTTGAGCCGGGAAATCTTCTTGTGGAGCAGCAGCCCAGCCATGTAGAACAATGCTGTGCCGGCCCAAACCCCAATAAGCCGAACAGGGACCGGAACGTTGCTACCAACAAAGAGAGCAGCGGCGGCCACCATCAAAAGGCTCGCCACGTACAAGGTGATGTTGATGTTCTGAGTTTCCCGCTTGGCCTTGCGTGCCGCGACTGCCTCAGGACCAGGATGGTCCTGCCTCTGATGTTGAGGCGACTGCTGTGGCGCGAAGGCCGGGCCACCGTTTTGTGGAACCGGCAATCGTTGCGGCATGGCCGGAGTGAGTGGCTGTTGGGGCGGCAGCGGACGTGGACCCGGAGCAGATCCGAAAACAGGAGTTCTTGGCATTACATTCGGGGGTTGCCGGGCCGGAGAAAAGGCCGAGGGCGCGGTAGCCTGAGCCGCCAGTGCGTCTTTCCATCCGGCCAAGTGGCCGTCCAAATAGCCCTGATGGTAGGCCTGATCTGGGGTCCCCGGTTGCCGGACAGGCTGACTGGGCTGCTCTTGCTGACTCATGCGATTCCCCTACTCACGGTGAACTCCCAGTTTAGGGCACCTGAATCAGAAAAGAACCAATAAGCCCATCGATTGTGGATAACTATTCCCCGCGGGGACGCAGGGGAAACAGCCTCCGTGCGCACGCATAAATACGCCAAAAAGGAGGGCCCCAGCCGAAGCTGGGACCCTCCCTCAAGAACCTAAGTAGTTAGAGACTACTTGATGATCTTGGTGACACGACCTGAACCAACGGTGCGTCCGCCTTCGCGGATAGCGAAGCCGAGGCCCTCTTCCATGGCGATCGGCTGGATCAGCGCGACAGTCATTTCGGTGTTGTCGCCAGGCATAACCATTTCCGTGCCCTCAGGCAGGGTGATAACGCCGGTAACATCCGTGGTGCGGAAGTAGAACTGCGGGCGGTAGTTGGAGTAGAACGGGTTGTGACGACCGCCCTCATCCTTGGCCAAGATGTAGACGTTGGCTTCGAAATCGGTGTGCGGGGTAATGGAACCCGGCTTCACGATAACCTGGCCACGCTCTACGTCTTCGCGCTTGATACCGCGGAGCAGCAGACCACAGTTCTCGCCGGCCCAAGCCTCGTCGAGCTGCTTGTGGAACATCTCGATACCGGTAACCGTGGTCTTCTGGACCGGGCGGATACCAACGATTTCAACCTCAGAGTTGATCTGAAGCGTTCCACGCTCGGCGCGGCCCGTAACAACGGTTCCACGACCGGTGATGGTGAAGACATCTTCAACCGGCATCAAGAACGGCTTGTCCTTGTCGCGGATCGGGTCAGGAACGTTGTTGTCAACGGCATCCATCAAGTCCTCAACGGACTTGACCCATACGGGGTCGCCTTCCAGAGCCTTCAGGCCGGAAACGCGGACAACAGGTGCCTCGTCGCCGTCGAAGCCCTGTGCAGACAGGAGTTCACGAACTTCCATTTCGACCAGGTCGAGGAGTTCTTCGTCGTCAACCATGTCGGACTTGTTCAGTGCAACCAGAAGGTAGGGAACACCAACCTGGCGGGCCAACAGAACGTGCTCGCGAGTCTGGGCCATCGGACCGTCAGTCGCAGCAACCACCAGGATAGCGCCGTCCATCTGCGCAGCACCGGTGATCATGTTCTTGATGTAGTCAGCGTGACCGGGGGCGTCTACGTGTGCGTAGTGGCGCTTCTCAGTCTGGTACTCAACGTGAGAGATGTTAATGGTAATGCCGCGTTGACGCTCTTCGGGAGCAGAGTCAATGGACGCGAAGTCACGCTTCTCGTTGAGTGTCGGGTACTTGTCGTACAGTACCTTGGAAATGGCAGCCGTCAACGTGGTCTTACCATGGTCAACGTGACCGATGGTGCCGATGTTAACGTGCGGCTTGGTCCGCTCGAACTTTGCCTTTGCCACAGGTTCCTCCTAGAACATTTTAGAAAACTTACTCTCAGTAACGCTTTTCGCCACTGAAATCAAAATAAGTCTACTGGGGGCTTTTGATATTTAAGAAATTGCTTGATGTTTGGGTCTGTTCCAGCCTAATGCCGGAACAGACCCAGTCAAAAAGAGCGACTACTCGCCGCGGGCCTTCTGGATGATCTCGTCGGCTACTGCCTTCGGAACCTCAGAGTAGCTGTCGAACTTCATCGAGTACACGGCACGACCCTGGGTCTTGGACCGCAGGTCACCGATGTAACCAAACATGCCGGACAAGGGAACAAGAGCCTTGATGACCTTGACACCGCTTGCATCTTCCATGGACTGCATCTGGCCACGACGAGAGTTGATGTCACCGATTACTTCACCCATGTATTCCTCAGGGGTGCGGACTTCAACTTCCATCAACGGTTCAAGCAGAATCGGGTTAGCCATCCGAGCAGCTTCCTTGAACGCCATTCGACCGGCGATCTTGAAGGCCATTTCGGAAGAGTCAACATCGTGGGACGCACCGTCAAGCAGTGTGGCCTTGATGCCAACCATCGGGTAACCGGCCAGCACGCCGTCAGGCAGTGCGGACTGGATACCCTGGTCAACGCTGGGGATGTATTCGCGAGGAACACGGCCACCGGAGACCTTGTTGCTGAACTCGTACATTTCACCTTCGGCAGTATCCAACGGCTCAATGGCAATCTGGATCTTAGCGAACTGACCGGAACCACCGGTCTGCTTCTTGTGAGTGTAATCGTGCTTAGCAACAGCGCGCTTGATGGTTTCACGGTATGCAACCTGCGGCTTGCCAACGTTGGCTTCAACGTTGAATTCGCGACGCATGCGGTCCACAAGGATGTCCAAGTGGAGCTCGCCCATGCCGCCAATTTCGGTCTGGCCGGTGTCTTCGTTGAGGTTGACGGTGAACGTCGGGTCCTCAGCGGAGAGCTTCTGGATAGCCGTGGAGAGCTTCTCCTGGTCACCCTTGGTCTTCGGTTCAATTGCAACGAAGATCACGGGAGCGGGGAAGGTCATCGACTCAAGAACGATCGGGTTAGCCGGATCGCACAAGGTATCACCGGTGGTGGTGTCCTTGAGGCCGATCACTGCGTAGATGTGACCTGCATGGATCTCATCAACGGGCATTTCCTTATTGGCGTGCATCTGGAAGAGCTTGCCAATGCGTTCCTTCTTGCCCTTGGTCGAGTTCATCAGCTGCGTACCGGAGACTGCTCTACCGGAGTACACGCGAATGAAGTTCAACTGGCCGAAGAAGGGGTGCGTTGCGATCTTGAAGGCCAGAGCCGAGAACGGCTCCGTCTCACTCGGCTCGCGCTTGATCTCGATGGACTCGTCGCGAGGATCGTGACCGATCATGGCGCCAACATCCAACGGGTTCGGCAGGAAGTCGATGACAGCATCGAGCATCGGCTGCACGCCGCGGTTCTTGAATGCGGAACCACAGAAGACCGGGTAGATCTCGGAGTTAACCGTCAGCTTGCGAATGCCAGCCTTCAGTTCCTCGATGGAAGGCTCTTCGCCTTCGAGGTACTTCTCCATGAGCTCTTCAGAGGACTCAGCAGCTGCCTCGACGAGGGCTGCGCGGTACTCTTCTGCCTTTTCCTGAAGATCAGCGGGGATCTCCTGGATTTCGTAGGCGGCACCCATGGTGACATCACCCTTGGAGTCACCGGCCCAAACGAAGGCCTTCATGGTCAGCAAGTCGACGACGCCGGTGAATTCGCTCTCGACGCCGATCGGCAGCTGCATAACCAAGGGCTTGGCACCCAAGCGGTTGATGATGGTGTCTACGGTGAAGTAGAAGTCAGCACCGAGCTTGTCCATCTTGTTGACAAAGCAGATACGCGGAACGTTGTACTTGTCAGCCTGACGCCAAACGGTCTCAGACTGAGGCTCAACGCCTTCCTTGCCATCGAAGACAGCAACGGCGCCATCGAGAACTCGCAAGGAGCGCTCAACTTCCACCGTGAAGTCAACGTGGCCGGGGGTGTCGATGATGTTGATCTGGTTCTTGTTCCAGTAGCAGGTCACGGCGGCAGACGTGATAGTAATGCCGCGTTCCTTTTCCTGTTCCATCCAGTCAGTCGTCGAAGCACCGTCGTGCGTTTCGCCGATCTTGTGGTTCACACCCGTGTAGAACAGAATGCGCTCAGTCGTAGTGGTCTTGCCAGCATCAATATGGGCCATGATGCCAATGTTGCGAACCTGGTTAAGGTCTGTAAGCACGTCCTGTGCCACGGTGTCTCCCTTATCTAAAGATGAGCTGAAACGTTGCCGGCGGGTTTGCCGCCGGCAACTTCCTGGCTCTAGTTACCAGCGGTAATGGGCGAAGGCCTTGTTGGACTCAGCCATCTTGTGAGTGTCTTCGCGACGCTTGACAGCGGCACCAAGACCATTGGAGGCATCCAGAACTTCGTTGCGCAAACGCTCGGTCATGGTCTTCTCGCGGCGAGCCTTCGAGTAACCAACCAACCAGCGCAGTGCAAGCGCGGTCTGACGACCCGGCTTGACTTCAACCGGAACCTGGTAGGTGGCGCCACCAACACGGCGGGACTTAACCTCGAGGCTCGGCTTGATGTTCTCCATGGCCTTCTTCAAGGCAACTACGGGATCAGCACCGGTCTTCTCGCGTACACCCTCGAGTGCGCCGTAAACGATGCGCTCTGCGGTGGACTTCTTACCGTCAACCAGAACCTTGTTGATCAGCTGAGTGACCAAAGGGGAACCGTATACGGGATCTACAACTAGCGGCCGCTTGGGGGCCGGACCCTTGCGAGGCATATTACTTCTTCTCCATCTTTGCACCGTAGCGGCTACGAGCCTGCTTGCGGTTCTTGACGCCCTGGGTATCCAATGCACCGCGGACGATCTTGTAACGAACACCGGGAAGGTCCTTAACACGGCCTCCACGGACGAGCACGATGGAGTGCTCCTGGAGGTTGTGGCCTACACCGGGGATGTAAGCAGTAACTTCCACGCCGCCGTTGAGGCGCACGCGTGCAACCTTACGCAGAGCCGAGTTCGGCTTCTTCGGGGTGGTCGTGTAAACGCGCGTGCAAACGCCGCGACGCATGGGGCTGCCCTTCAATGCGGGAGCCTTGGTCTTCGTGACCTTGGGTGTCCGGCCCTTTCGGACCAGCTGGTTAATCGTAGGCACTTTCGTGTTCTCCGTTGTTTTATCGTGTTGCTTGCCCCGCCGGCCGGAATGATTCAGCCGGTGAGGGTAAGCCGTTTACTGGTAGTCGCAGGCTTGGCGACTTCACAGCGCCTAGGCATGCAAAAATGTGGCATTCGCTGTACAAGAACCGTACAACCCGGACCCGCATCCACTTTCTTCACCTAAGCGAAGGAACCAGATACTCTTATCCACTGCCACACTAACAATTACTTATTACATTACCACGGTTTAAGGCCCGCCAAGAAATCGGCCCGCTCCCCACTGGACCCTCGCTCAGATACGGGGCTATTTCGGGCAACGCCCGCTCACAGTACTGCCATTTCTGCGCGAGCGTTCCAAAAAAACGGCCCGTATGTGAGCGAGCGTTGGGTTAAAGCACGACGGCGATGCCCCACCCGGATTGGGTGAGTCACCGCCGTCGAACTTCAGTCAGCTAATGCTAGCCGGAGAAGTTGGTGCCCAGATCGTAGTCATCCAAGGGGATGGCACGGAACTCGGCGCCCAAGTCTCCAACGCCGCCCACGTAGTCAAAGTCGCTGAATGCGCTCGGACCGGTGAACAGGTTGGCCTTGGCTTCTTCCGTGGGCTCCACCGTGACGTTGGTGTAGCGCGGAAGACCGGTGCCGGCGGGGATCAACTTACCGATGATCACGTTCTCCTTCAGACCCAACAGCGGGTCAGACTTGCCTTCCATGGCGGCCTGCGTCAGAACGCGGGTCGTCTCCTGGAAGGAAGCAGCGGAGAGCCATGATTCGGTAGCCAAGGAAGCCTTGGTGATACCCATGAGCTCGTTACGGCCTGATGCAGGCTTCTTGCCCTCGGACACGACGCGACGGTTTTCCGTCTCGAAGCGACCGCGCTCGGCAAGCTCGCCCGGCAGCAGCTTCGAGTCACCGGACTCGATGACCGTGACGCGGCGAAGCATCTGGCGGACGATAACCTCGACGTGCTTGTCGTGGATACCCACACCCTGGCTGCGGTAAACGCCCTGAACTTCCTCAACGAGGTGCTTCTGAGCGGCACGCGGGCCGAGGATACGCAGAACCTGCTTGGGGTCAACAGCACCCACAATCAGCTTCTGGCCAACTTCAACGTGCTCGCCGTCGGCAACCGTCAGACGTGCGCGGCGGAGGACCGGGTAAGCGATCTCCTCGGTGCCGTCGTCCGGTGTCAGGATCAAACGCATGGTCTTCTCGGACTCATCAATGTTGATGCGGCCGGCAGCTTCTGCGATCGGAGCAACACCCTTGGGGGTACGTGCTTCGAAGAGCTCCTGAATACGGGGCAGACCCTGGGTGATGTCCTCGCCACGGCTGGCGGAAACAGCACCACCGGTGTGGAAGGTACGCATGGTCAGCTGGGTACCCGGCTCACCAATGGACTGTGCGGCGATAATACCGACAGCCTCACCGATGTCCACGGTCTTACCCGTGGCCAGTGAGCGGCCGTAGCAAAGCGCACAGGTACCAACAGTTGACTCACAGGTGAGAACTGAACGGACCTTGATCTCTTCAACGCCAGCTGCGAACAGCTTGGCAATGAGGACATCTCCGACGTCGTCTCCGGCCTCGGCCAAAACGGTACCCGAGGAGTCAACTACCTCGGAAGCCAAGGTACGAGCGTAAACGCTGTTCTCGACCTCCTCGTGCAGTACAAACTCACCATTGGAATCAACCACTGCGATGGGCAGGGTCAATCCGCGCTCGGTGCCACAGTCGTCTTCGCGAACGATGACGTCCTGTGAAACGTCAACCAGACGACGTGTCAGGTAACCGGAGTTAGCCGTACGCAGAGCGGTATCAGCAAGACCCTTACGTGCACCGTGAGTAGCAATGAAGTACTCCAAAACCGACAGGCCCTCACGGTAGGAGGACTTGATCGGGCGAGGAATAATTTCACCCTTAGGGTTAGCCACCAAGCCACGAATACCGGCAATCTGGCGAACCTGCATCCAGTTACCACGAGCACCGGAGGAAACCATACGGTTAATCGTGTTGGACACGGCGAAGGACGCACGCATCACATCAGCGATCTCGTTGGTCGCCTGGTTCCAGATGTCGATGAGCTCCTGGCGGCGCTCTTCGTCAGCGATCAGACCCTTGTCGTACTGAGCCTGGACCTTGGCTGCCTTGATCTCGTAGCTTTCCAAGATGGCCGGCTTAGCCTCGGGCACCTTGATGTCGGAGATAGCAACTGTGACACCTGATCGGGTTGCCCAGTAGAAACCGGCATCCTTCAAGTTATCCAGCGTTGCTGCAACAACAACCTTGGGGTAGCGCTCGGCGAGATCGTTGACGATCTCAGAGAGCTGCCCCTTGTCGGCAACAGCCTCAACCCACGGGTAATCCTCAGGCAGAGTCTCGTTGAAGATGACCTGACCCAAGGAGGTATCGATGATGGCGGTTCCGCCAGCAACGAACCCTTCCGGACCCTTGCGCTCGGCACCCGGGATGAAGTTGTCCAAACGGATCTTCACCTGGGAGTTCAAGTGCAGCTCACCGGCGTCGTGGGCCATGATGGCCTCGGCGGAGGTGGAGAACACGCGGCCTTCGCCGACGGAGCCCTCACGCTTGGTGGTCAAGTGGTACAGACCGATGATCATATCCTGTGACGGCAAGGTCACGGGGCGGCCATCTGACGGCTTCAAAATGTTGTTCGAGGACAACATCAAGATGCGGGCTTCAGCCTGAGCTTCGGGGCTCAGCGGCAGGTGAACTGCCATCTGGTCACCGTCGAAGTCGGCGTTGAAGGCGCCACAAACCAGCGGGTGAAGCTGGATTGCCTTACCTTCAACAAGCTGAGGCTCGAACGCCTGAATACCCAAACGGTGCAGGGTTGGTGCACGGTTCAGCAGTACCGGGTGCTCGGTGATGATCTCTTCGAGAACATCCCAAACCTGGGGACGGAAACGCTCAACCATGCGCTTGGCGCTCTTGATGTTCTGTGCGTGGTTAAGGTCAACCAGGCGCTTCATCACGAACGGCTTGAAGAGCTCCAGGGCCATCTGCTTAGGCAGACCACACTGGTGCAGCTTCAGCTGCGGACCAACAACAATAACGGAACGGCCAGAGTAGTCAACGCGCTTACCCAGGAGGTTCTGACGGAATCGACCCTGCTTACCCTTGAGCATGTCGCTCAGGGACTTCAACGGACGGTTACCCGGACCGGTGACGGGGCGGCCACGACGACCGTTATCGAAGAGCGAGTCAACAGCTTCCTGCAGCATGCGCTTTTCGTTGTTGACGATGATCTCCGGAGCACCCAGATCAAGCAGGCGCTTGAGACGGTTGTTGCGGTTGATCACGCGACGGTACAGATCGTTCAAGTCCGAGGTGGCGAAACGGCCACCGTCGAGTTGAACCATGGGACGCAGTTCCGGCGGGATCACCGGGACGGCATCCAGAACCATGCCAAGCGGGCTGTTGTTGGTGGTCAAGAATGCGTTGACAACCTTCAGGCGCTTGAGGGCACGGGTCTTGCGCTGGCCCTTGCCATTGGCGATGATGTCGCGCAGAATTTCTGCTTCACCGGGCATGTCAAAGGTCTCAAGACGGCTCTTGATGGCTTCGGCACCCATGGCACCTTCGAAGAACATGCCATAACGGTCACGCAATTCGCGGTACAGGGCTTCGTCACCTTCGAGGTCGGCAACCTTGAGGGCCTTGAAACGGTCCCAAACCTGCTCGAG
>JBKKBD010000173.1:0-17218 GCA_046714315.1 Specibacter sp. | reverse complement strand
CACACCCTCGGATAAGTGACCGCTCTCGATGACTCGCAGTAGGTAGACTCGGCGCGCCGTCAACTGGCGCGCCTCCTCCACTGCTTCCTCATGGGATGATGGCGGACTGTTTCGCGTTGGATGCGGGCTGTCGATTGGGTGGACAAAATCGCTGGGGTCAGTACTCATGCTGCAACTCCTTGTTCTATGGGGGCGGTCAGTTGACCGAACTTGCGTAGGTACTGCAACAGCACGTTGTCTGTAGCGGTTTCGCCGGTCACGTCTGATGACTGGCGGGAGTAAGCCTCAGCCGCGTTGGTGAACTTCTCCGCGAACTGATGCAGCATCACACCTTGGGCGATCCGGTGTGACTCCCTGGATGAAATCGGCCTACCGAAATCGGCGTGCATAGTACGGATGGTGTGTTTGAGCTTCACGAAATGGTCAAAGGGCATGACAAACAACCTCTCTGCGGCTGATGGGCCTGCTGTCAAACGACAGACTTAGGTGTGGTGTGGTTGCCCGAGGTGGGCGAGGTGGCCGGCGTAGTAGCTGCGGCTGGGTGGTGCGGTGTTACTTTGCGGGCGATTCTGCGGGTAGCTCGTCGAGCCATTCCTCTAAGTCTGCGTGTCGAATGACGCCTTTGGTGTTTGCGTATCGAGCTAGTAGGTTTCCGTCAGAAACGGCCTGCTTGAGGGTTCGGATGCTGTAGCCGGATTGTTCCGCGGCTTCTTCGAATGTGTAGGCGAGCTTCTGGGTGGTGCTCATGCTGCCACCGCTGCGATCTGCGTGAATTCTTCGGGGAGTAAGTTTCCGGCTGGGATGCGGAGCGCGTTGGCTACTCGGGCAATTTCTGTGGCTGTCCATGCTCCGCCGCCTTTTGTTCGGCGGTCCAGGGTTGAGTATGGGATGCCAGAGTTCTTTGCGAGGGATGTGAGCGGGATGCCCAGGGTGTCAATTTCCTTATTGATCAGCGTGGTGATCGTTGTGTTGGTGTCCATGCTCCGAGTCTAACCATATGGTTAGTGTTAAAGCAATTGGTTAGCCAATATGGGCTAATGGTTATTTTCTAACCGGATGATGTATGCTCTAACTATGGACAAGGAAACCGACGAACTCACCGTCAAGATCGCAACTGAACTTCGAGTTGCACGTGAGCGCATGGCAGGTCCCCGCCCAACCAACGCAGAGATATCCAAGACGGCAGGCGTATCAGCAATGGCGGTTGGCCGGTACATGGATGGCTCACGAGCTATCCCCGTACCGACCTTCATGCTCATCTGCCAGGCGCTCGGAGTAAACGCGGGATCAATCCTTGACGCAGCTATGAAGTAGCAGCGAGGGCTCGATCCCATTGGCCCGTGCGATTCGCACGATGTCAGTGGCAGTAAGCCGCAGGAGCGTCTTCGCAATAGCGGTGGCGCTCTTTTCGTTCCTGGCCCCGACTGCGGCGGGGCTGGTTCCCCATATTGCTCGCAGCTTAGGTTCAGTGGTCTCGCGTTCCAGCGCGTTGAGACGATTGTTGGTCAAAAGGCAGTCCTCCATTTAGTCGAATACTTGTTCGAGTAATTCCGACAGTACACCTTGCCCCAGACAAAAAAGAATGCCCCCGCCACTTGGCGAGGGCCCCGTCATAAACTTGACGGGTCAAGCATTTTGGACATCTGCTCTAGCGCGCCGGTCAGGCGCTTCATGTCTACCTTTGTTCGGTATGCCTGAGACATCTGTTTGGTGGAGTGACCAACGATGTCCTTGATGGTGTCCCAGTCCACGCCGGCCGCGTCTAGGAGATCCACGGCGGTGTGCCTGGCGCCGTGCAGCACGACGTCATCCGGTAAGCCCGCCTCGGCAAGTAGCTTCTTCCATGCCTTCGTTGCGGCGTCAGGGTCCCATGGGTTGCCGCGGTCAAGGAACACGAGCCCATCGCCACGTCCTTGCAGATGCAGCCTAAGGATGGATTTGAGCGGCTCCACGAGCGGCAGAATACGCCAGCCACTCGATGACTTGGGCCGGGTGAGGTAGAGCGTCCCTTGTAGGCGTCGGTATTCATAGTCTGCCCGCGCCTTGGATATGTCCGTGATCCTGAGCAGTTGCCAAGATAGGTCGAGCGTGTCCCCTACCCTGTCCACTTCAATGCCCAGGACTTCACCACGGCGTGCACCAGTCAGCAGATAGGTGGCCCATAGTGCGCGGTCAGGCCTTGGAGCGAGGTATGCCAGCAGCTCAATGGCTTGCTCCACGCTGAGCGCGTTCTGATCCACCTTGGCTTTACGTGGTGGGTCCACCATCTCGCAGACGTTCCGTGTCGCCTTCCCTTCGCGCATTGCTGTCTTGAGTGCGGAAGAAAGAACGGCGTGTGCTTTCACGGCGGTATCGGCGCCGACCATGACAGTATCCTTGGGCCATTCATTTTCTGGCTTCTTGCGGATTATCTGGGACTTGGGGGTGCTCATGATTTCTTTGAACATACCGCGCACATGGTCAGCAGACAGGGTGTCTATTTTGCGCTTTCCCAGGATGGGAATTAGCCAGCCATCCACGGTGGACTTATAGGAGGCGTAGGACTTGGGCCGAATCTCATTGGGTGCGATCTCGTCTATCCATCTGCGCAGCCAGCGCTCGAGTGTGAGGCTTGATGTTGGTAGATCGCCCAGCTTATCTAGGTCTTTCTGGACCTTCTTCAATTCATCACGGGCGGCCTTCCAGCTCTTGCGTCGAATGACTTTGGTGCGACGTTTTCCCCCGTGGGCGGGGAGTTCAACTTTCGCCGTCCAGTATCCGCGCCCGTCTTTGAAGAGTGCGCCATCGCCCTTTGTTCGGACGGGGTCGCCCAGCTCTCTAACCATCATGTTCTCCCGGTGTACTCATTAGTGTACTCATTACTATGCATGAGCACGCGTGCATGAGTCTACTTAGTTACCGTAATTACGCGGTTTTATGTGCCAACTCACTACCTCTAGGGTACTAGCGTTTCACTCGTAATGAAAAGGTCAACAGTTCGATTCTGTTTGGAGGCTCCACTAAAACCCCGCCACGGCGGGGTTTTTTGGTTAAACGACACCTGAGATCACAGCATTTGGCCCACACGCCCGAGGGCCCCGCCACGAGCTAGCGAGCAGTGGATTGGCGTGGTCTGGGCCCACACGCCCGAGGGCCCCGAAGGGAGGCACGAGCTTTGGGAGGCACGAGCTTTGGGAGGGCGTGGGGACTAGTCTTCCCAAGGGAAGACAACACCTTCGCCCACTACTTTCAGGGACAGCTCCGTGCCCGGACGCGCCAGCATGGCGTTCCAGTGCCTGATGCTGATGATCTCCCCGCCGACGGGCTGGTGCGGATCTAGGGGATGCTCGGAGTCACTCTGGATGGGTTCCAGCTGAATCCGCACGGTTGTCTCGGGACCAAAGTAATCGGTGTCCACCACGCGACCGCGGATCGGCCCACCGTTGGCGATCCGGATTTGTTCGGGGCGCAGCATCAGGTGCACCTTGCCCTGTGCAGGTGGGCGGCGCACCGGAATGCCGCCGAGGGAACAGAGTGCCAGGGAACCTTCCATCCACGCTTCCAGAATGACGGCGTCTCCAAGGAACTCTGCCGTAGCCCTATCCGTGGGTCGGGTGTAAACAACGAACGGGCTACCGATCTGGGCCAGCTTTCCATCACGCATGACGGCAACTTGATCGGCGAAGCTCAAGGCTTCGGCTTGATCGTGTGTCACCAAGATGGTGGTGACCCCGGCTTGCTCAAGTGTTTGAGAAACGGCCCGGCGCGTGGCAACCCGGAGGCCCGCGTCGAGGGCGCTAAAGGGTTCATCCAGCAGCATCAGCTCGGGCTGTCGGGCCAGGGCACGGGCCAAAGCCACGCGCTGTTGTTGGCCACCGGACAGCTGGTGCGGGCGGCGCTTGGCATAGGAGCGATCCATGGAAACCATCTCGAGCAACTCCCCCACCCGCAACGCCGCTGCCTTGCCGCGCAACGGCAGACCGAAGGCAATGTTGGCACCAACGCTCAGGTGTGGGAAAAGGGCCCCGTCCTGGGCAACGTAGCCCACACTGCGTTTGTGCGCAGGAACCCACTTGGCTGAGCCGGCCACCTCGGCGCCTCCCAGGGCAATCCGCCCGGAATCGGGAGCCGAGAAGCCCGCGATCAAACGCAAGAGCGTGGTTTTACCCGAACCCGAGGGACCCACAATGGCCGTGGTTCGCCCGGCAGCAACCGCAAGGTCCACGCCCTTGAGTACTTCTGTGCCGCCAAAGCTTTTGCGGATGTCCCGAACCTGCAGGTGGTCGTGGGAGTTGTTGGGCTGGGTGGTCATTGTCCCGCGGCTTTCTTGGATTGCACAAAGAGTAAGTACGTCATGGGCGCCGAGAGCACAATCATCAGCAGGGCATACGGTGCCGCCCCCATGTAATCAATTTCGCTGCTGAGGGACCAAAACTGGGTGGCGAGCGTACGGGTTCCGTTGGGTGCCAACAACAACGTTGCCGTCAGTTCGTTGACGATACCCAGGAACACCAGTGCGGCACCGCCGGCAGCAGCAGGAGCCGACAATCGCAATGTGACCAGTAGGAAGGCCAACAGCGGCGGTTTCCCTAGGGCCTGCGCGGCTTCATCCAATTGAACGGGTGCCTGTGCCAGTCCCGCCCGCAGGTTCACAAGAGCTCTCGGCATGAAGAGCAGCGCGTAGGCGGCAACCAACACCATTGAGGTTTGGTAGATCGCCGGAATGTTGTGGACGGTGATGGTCACGAGGGCCAACGCCACCACAATGCCCGGCATGGAGCTGGAGATGTAGTTGACAGCTTCCAGAAGCTTGCTGAACGGTCCAGGATGGCGGATCACCAGATAGGCCAGAGGGAAGGCCAAGACGGTTGTCAGCACGGCTCCGGCCAGGCCGTATCCAAGGGTCTGCAGCAAGGCGTTAATGAGGGCCGGGCCCTCCCAGATGGCGGCACCTCCGGCGAGGACCCACCGGCCCACATGCCACAGCGGCACACCAAGGGCCAGGACGGAAAGCGCCACCAAGAGGACCTGGCTGGGAATTTGGTACCAGCCCAAGGAAAGCCGGCGCGGGTTAGATTGCACACCCGAGCCTATACGGGCGTAGCGGGCACTGCCTCGCGACTTTGATTCGGCCAGCAACAGCAGCAGACAAAAAAGGACGAGCACACTGGCCAGCATGTTGGCCGCGGCCCCATTGAATGTTGATCTGAACTGGTCATAGATCGCGGTAGTGAAGGTGTCGAACGCAATCATGGCGAACGCACCATATTCGGCCAGCAGGTGTAGCGACACCAACAGGGCGCCACCTGCTGCGGCCAGGCGCAATTGCGGCAGGACCACCCGGAAGAACACGCGCCAAGGCCCCAGGCCCAAGGACGCGGCGGATTGCTCCAGTGCCGGATCCAAGCGGCTCAACACGGCAGCCACGGGAATGTAGACCAGCGGGAAGTAGGAAAGCACCGAGATCAGCACGCCACCGAAGATGCCGCCTAACGACGGAATGGCGCTGACCCAGGCGTAGCTGTTCACAAAGGCCGGAATCGCCAGCGGGGCGGCCAATAACACTGCCCAAATCTTATGTCCGGACAAGCGGGTTCGTTCAACGAGCCACGCCCCGCCAATCCCAATCACCACGCACAGCGGCACTGTGATGAGAACCAGCGCCAGTGTGTTAAGCAGCAAATCGCCAACACGCGGGCGGAACACCAAGGCAATCATGGTGTCCCACCCCGTGTTGGCGGTGGCCGCCACGACATACCCCAGCGGAACTAGGGAGAACGCGGCGATCAGTACGCAAAGTACGACGACAGGCCAAGGGCCGAGGCGTGAGCCCCGGCCCCCAACAGTGTTACGCGAGTTTTTGGCACCCGGCGGGCCAGCCGCCGTCGTACTTTGCTGTGAAGTCATTGAATCTAGAGTAGCCCGGCCGCCGTCATGAGCTCGGTTACCTTGGTTGAGTTCAGCTTGGCCGCATCGATCGCGGGAGCCTGCAGGTCTGCCAGCGGGGTCAACTTATCATTGGCCGGAACCTCGGAGCCAACCGGGTACTCGAAGCTGGTGCCCGTCTGCAGGACGGTCTGGCCAGCCTTGCCCGTGACAAATTCGAGGAACTTCTGAGCGTTTTCCTGATGCGTGCTTGAGGCCAAAACGCCACCACCGGAAACCGAGACAAAAGCGCCCGGATCCTGGTTCTTGAAGTAGTGCAGGCCTACGTTCTTGGAGTTCTCGCCGGTCTTGTTCTGATCGCCGAACCAGTAGTAGTGGTAGATGACAGCGCCTTCGATTTCACCGGCGTTGACAGCCTTCATGGCCGTGCTGTTGCCCTTGTAGGCCTTGGAGTTTTCCTTCATGGCCTTGAGCCAATCAGCCGTGGCGGCCTCACCCTTGAGCTCCAACATGGCAGAAACAATGGCCTGGAAATCGGCGCCCGACGGCGATGCAGCCCAGCGGCCCTTCCACTCCGGAAGTGCCAGATCCATGACGGACTTGGGCAACTTGTCTTCGGTCAGCTTGGTCTTCTCATACGCGAAGACGGTGCTGCGTGCGGCAATGCCTGTCCACTTGTTCGTGGAGGGGCGGTACTCGGCCGGCACCTGCTCCTGAACCTTGGCGCTCGTGTCAACGAAGAGGCCAGCGTTTTCAACCTGCGTCATGGCCGGGGAGTTCTCGGTCAAGAACACATCGGCCGGCGACTTGGCGCCTTCTGCGATGATCTGGTTGCTCAGTTCAAGGTCGCTGCCCTGACGCATCGTGACCTTGATGCCGGTTTCCTTAGTGAACGCATCCACCCACTCCTGTGTGAGAGATTCGTGCTGGGCGTTGTACACGGTGATCGTGTCCTGCGCGCCGCCGGCGGCGCCGCTGCTTTCCGCCGGTGTGGTGGAGCCACCGCAGGCGGCAAGGGCCAAGACTGATGCGCCGGCCAACACAGCCACTGCGGTCTTGCTGAACTGCTTCTTGGTAAACCAGGTCTTCATGGGAGCCCTTCGGCGTCAATAATAATTAGCGAATGCAAATTGATCGTAATCCATGGCAGGGCAGGCTACCCTCGCCAAAGTGCCAATTGTGATATTGATCACGTCAATTTGGGGACGTTGGACGTGAAAAAGCTGCTACCCGTCGGTAGATTTCCTTGTGTTGAGTAGGGCCCGCGCCCGGTCCACCTGCTGGCGCACAATTACTGCCTTAAGCTCGACGCCGGACACCTCCCCAGCTCCCAACCTCAGCAAGGCGAGTGCCTCCGCTGTTGCCGCAAGGGCATTGCCTGCGCGCGACAGCTCACGGTGGACGTCGTTGAGATAACCGCCGGTGCCGGTGGGAATTTCCATCCCATCACTGGGACCCGCAATTTGCGCCTCCATCGCGATGGCTCGCACGGCGGGAAGCAGTTCTGCGAGATTGTTTGCCACGGCCACCATGGCTTGATAGTTGGCCTGCGCTTGCGCCTCACTTTGGTTGGGCGCCGCTCCGGCTTCTTCCAGGCCTTCAAGCATTTGGTGGAAACGGTCAAGCCCGCGCTGGAACCTGTCGTGGGTGCGTCGCCAAACACCCTTGCCGAGTTCGGCGTCGTCGAGCTTGGCTTGGCGGGAAGCGGTGAAAAATCCTTTAATCACGCCGGTCATAGATACTGCCCGGGGTCGCCGGATTCCTGCCCGCCAAAGCTAGAATCGCCCGAGTGTGCCGCTGACGATTGTTGCCCGGACGGCGCACGTTGCGGTTCACCGTTTTCGCCCACAACAACTCCGGGAGCGATCACTGTTCCGGGTGGCAGCTGGTGGTGCGCCAGCCGGGCAGCCGTTTGCTGGTTGGCCATGGCCTGGACGGCCAACGCCGTTTGAATACCGTGGAACAAGCCCTCGAGCCAGCCCACGAGCTGTGCCTGGGCAATCCGCAATTCTGCATCCGAAGGTGTGGCTTCCTCGGTGAAGGGCAGGCTGAGCCGGTGAAGTTCATCAACCAACTCTGGCGCAAGACCGTCTTCAAGTTCTGTAATGGATGCTTGGTGAATCTCCGCGAGGCGGGACCGGGCGGCGTCGTCCAAAGGGGCGCTTTTTACCTCGTCAAGCAGCTGCTTGATCATGGTTCCAATGCGCATCACCTTGTCGGGCTGGTCCACCATGTCTGCCACGCTGGCCTGCTTGCGCGCAGCTTCGGGCACAACATCTTTCGTAGCAGCAGAGCTCTCCACGATTTTCCCTTCGGCCGGATGGTCAGCGGCCGGCTTCTTCGCCTCGTCACTCATGAAGCCAGTCTCTCACGACCCCGATATTTCTGTGTGGCAGTTATTAGACCGATTTCGCCCAAAAGGAGCCATTTCGGTCTAATAACTGCCACACAGATTTCGGCGGGAGGGCACGCTAGCAGCAACGGCCTTCCGGGTTGGCGTCTTGGCGGTCCATCTTGTCCCGCCAAAACTCCTTGACAGTCAGAGGCTGCACCGCGCAGCCGGTGGCGTGATGATGTTCGAGGTAGCGCTCATAAGAGTCCTCCCCCAGGACTCCCTTGAGGTACCGTCCCACGGCTCCCACTCCACTGGCTGCGCGCCGCAACACGTTCATGGCTAGTGCCCGGTCCTGGCTGCTTGCTTGCCGGATTCGGCCCATTCCTTCATGAGAGCCTTTTCTGCCGCACGGGGCGCCATGGACGCCGGTGCGAAGATCCGTGAGACAACAGCGGGGTCTTCCTTGCTGGGTCCACCGCCGGCCTTGATGGAGCGCACGGTGACCAGGATCGCCGTCGTAATCACAACGAGTGAGAGGACAACGAAGATGATGGACAGCGTGCCCTGAACGGTGGTGTTGCGGACGACAGCCTCCATGGCCTCCACATTCTTGGCAGAACCGAAGCTCGTCTTGCCGTCCGCCAGCGCCTGCTTGAATGCGTTGTGCTGTGCCCAGTAACCGACGGCCGGAACGGTGGAGAAGATCTTCTGGAAGGACGCCACCACGGTGACTACCGTGACGAAGACCAGCGGCAGCGCCACCATCCACAGGTACTTCACGTGGGTGTTCTTGGAAACGATGACCAGGCAAACGGCCAGCGCAATGGCGGCCAACAACTGGTTGGCGATACCAAACAGCGGGAACAAGGTGTTGATGCCACCGAGCGGGTCGGTAACACCCATGATCAGGATGGCACCCCAACCGGCCACCATGATGGCAGTGGTGATCCACGAACCCAGGCGCCAAGAGGTGTCCTTGAACTTCGGCACAAAGTTGCCGATGGAATCCTGGAGCATGAAGCGGGCAACACGGGTTCCGGCGTCGACGGCTGTCAGGATGAAGAGAGCCTCGAACATGATGGCGAAGTGGTACCAGAAGCTCATCATGGCCTGTCCTCCGGCCACCTGCTGCATGATGTGGGCCAGGCCCACGGCGAGTGTCGGGGCGCCGCCTGTGCGGGAAACAATGGACTCTTCGCCGACGTCGGACGCCGTCTGCGCGAGTGTGGCCGGGTCAACGTGGACACCTGTCAGGCCCAGCGAGTTCACGAACGCCGCCGCACCTTCGATGGTGCCGCCGGTGGCTGCGCCGGATGCGTTCATGGCGAAGTAGATGCCGCGGTCGATGGACAGCGCGGCGACGAGCGCCATGATCGCCACAAAGGACTCCATGAGCATTCCGCCGTAGCCGATGTAGCGGGCCTGACGTTCCTTTTCGATCAGTTTCGGCGTGGTTCCAGAGGCGATCAAGGCGTGAAAGCCGGAAAGCGCACCACAGGCGATCGTGACGAACAGGAACGGGAACAAGGCACCGGAGAAGACGGGCCCGTCCGAGCGGCCGGCAAATTCGCTGAACGCGGGGACGTTGATGGTGGGGCGGACCAGCACGATGGAGCCCGCCAGCATCACGATGGTGCCGATCTTCATGAACGTGGAGAGATAGTCGCGAGGGGCCAACAATAGCCAGACTGGCAGGATCGCGGCGATGAAACCATAGACGATGATGCACCAGGCGAGCGTTGTGCGGTCAAGGTGGAATACGTCCGAACCCCACTCGGTGGCCGCAACCATGCCGCCGCCAATGATGGCCGCGAGCAGCAGGACCACGCCGATCAAGGATACTTCCATGACCTTGCCGGGACGCAGGAAACGCAGATAAACACCCATGAACAGGGCGATCGGGATGGTCATCGACACCGAGAACACGCCCCACGGGGATTCGCCCAAGGCGTTGACAACAACGAGCGCAAGGATGGCCACAATGATAATCATGATCAGCAGGGTGGCGATCAGCGCGGCAGTACCGCCGACGACGCCAAGTTCTTCGCGTGCCATCTGGCCCAGGGAGCGTCCGCCACGGCGCATGGAGAAGAAGAGAACCAGGTAGTCCTGCACCGCACCGGCAAGCACGACGCCGAGGATGATCCAGATCGTGCCGGGAAGGTAACCCATCTGAGCTGCAAGGATAGGCCCGACCAGTGGGCCGGCGCCTGCAATGGCGGCGAAGTGATGCCCAAAGAGCACGTTGCGGTCCGTGGGGACAAAATCCTTGCCGTCGGCTTTGTATTCGGCCGGAGTTGCTCGCTTGTCGTTGGGCTTGAGAAGGAACTTCTCAATGACCTTCGAGTAGAAGCGGTAGGCGATCAGGTACGTACAGACAGCGGCAAAAACAAACCAGATGGCGTTGACGGTTTCGCCGCGAACAACTGCCAGTACCACCCAAGCCACACCGCCGAGCAGGGCGATGGCTGCCCAAATGGCAATCTTCAGCGGCGTCCACTTGTGGGCTTCCGCTTCGGCTTCGAGGTCCACGGCCACGGGCGGGAGCTCCGGGTCCTGGATCAAGACATCGGCTGGATCGCCAGCCCTGTTTGACGGCACTGTCATGTTTTCCCCTACGGTAATACTTCAATAAGTCTTCAATTACGGCCACCTGAGACTAGTCATAGGTTGCAGGTCACATTCACACTGTGGCATGAATCATGGCCGAAAATCTGCAAGCGGTGGTGATTTTGCGACGAAGGGTGGCTTGGGTCCGGTGGTCGAGTTTGCCGGAAGCAGTCACGGCGTCGCTCCCGCTGTCGTACTTCACACCCGTAAAAATCTGTGTGGCAGCTATTGGACCAAAAACACCGAAAATCGGCGAAATCGGTGCAACTACTGCCACACAGAATTGGGGGCGGTGGCGTCAGGCGAGGGTTTGGCGCCTTGTCATACGCAGATTCCCGTTCGTGAATAACCAGGCAGCTGCCGCACCGAAGAGTGGGACCAACAAAGCCAGCGCACCGAGCTGCAGCCACGGAATCACAATGGAAAAACCGCGTAGCTGCGAGAGCACCACGATTGTGGGGATGGCCCCGGCATTTACACCAAGCACCGTGCCCAACAATGCTGTCATCAGGGTCTGGGAGCCCGAGATGGCCTTGCGCAGTTTGGTATCGGCGCCAATGCTGGCCAAGGTGGCGTGATCGCTGCGACCGTCGGCGAGCGCTAAACCTGCAGTAATGCCGGCTGCGCTGAGCGTGATGAGTGCCCCGCCGACCACAATGAACCAAAGGATTACGGCCATGTTTGTGGCCGGGCCCTTCTCAATATTGAGGTACTTGTACTGGCCCAGCAGCGGCGTCATGACCGACTGCAGCTGGTCCTGCTCCGCACGGGTCAGGGCCTTGGGAACCGTAACTAACAGGGTCTGCTCACTCACGGGAAGCCGCACGGCTGCCGCAGCCTCCGGAGACATCACGCCGTAGTAGGCGAGAGCCTTCTCTGGCGCCTCCACAACGGCGGGAAGGCTATGCGAAGTGAGTGGTTTCGGAACATACCGCATTAGCGTGGCGGTTCCAGTGACCGGGTCAAAGTTGTGGCCCTCGTAGTCATGTGGATCGTAGCTAACAACCTCGGCTGTGCTGTCCGGCTGCAGGAAAATCTTGTTGCTCAACACCATGCCGCCATCCGCTAGGACTTGTTTCGCCTCCGCACTAGGAGGCCGTCCGAGTAAAGCAGTCAGCTCGGGTTCACCCCCGACGATGAATTTGGGCAAGTTCGTAGGATAGGAATCTCTTGCCATTGATCCTGTGCAGCGCCAATCACCAATCGCCTCAGGTAGGTTATCGGATCCGACTTTGCAGCGGTTTTGCACCGGTTCCACAAGCCCCCATGCGGGACACACCGGCGAGGTGGCGTTTTCCTTACCAGTAGCCACCATCTCATTATGAAGATCCAGTTCACATTCGGTAGCTCGTGGGGTTCCGCGAAGCACCTGCGTGGTGATGCCCGGCCCGAGTTCGTCCTCCAGTTGCTCGGCGACTTCTCCGGCATCTATGGTCCTGATCTGCGCTGAATCACCGGACATTGCTCCGCCACCAACGTCTACGTAGTTGTAATCCATGAACTCCAGCTCGATACCGCCCTGATTCAGATTGGCACCCCAGGTATGGTTATTGCTGTTGTTCTCCATGACGCTGGCGGTGCCCACCATGAGTGCGCCGGATAGCGTTGCCGCGGCAAGCACTGCTGCCACGGCTGGCACCGTGCGACCGCTGTTGCGGGCCGAATCCCGGGCTGCCAGACGCAGCGGAACAGGAAGCCAAGCAGTTCGCTTAGTCAGTAGCTCAATAAGCGGGCCTGTCATAAGGATGAAGGCAAACACCAAGGCCACAGCCCCTACAATGGCCAATCCCGCCAACCATGGAGCCCACATCCATTGATTCACACTGCCCCGCACAGCAAGCGTGGCAGCGCTGGAGCCGCCCATGCAGGCAGCCGCCACAACGGTCAGCGCCAGGCCGATGCGCGTCCCCCACTTGGAGGGGGAGTCGGCCGTGCGGCCCGACTTCAGTGCTGAGAGCGTGGCCTGCTTGGCCACGGCCCGGGCCGGCACCATGGCGGCCACCAGACCTGCCGCTACGCCTAAGAGAATCAGGCCAATCGCGGGCAACCACATGAGGTGGAGTCCCTTGAAGATGACCGAACCCTGCGCGAGGACAACAAGCACCGTGATGACAGCCGCAATACTTCCCAGCACGGCACCAATGACGCCGCCGGCCAAGCCCAGCCACAAGCCGCTGGCCGTGACGGTAGTACGGACCATTGAGCTTTCCGCCCCGGAAGCTGCCAGCAGGGCAAGATCGCGCTGCTGCTTTCTGGCACCCACGGCGAAGGCGGCGCCGGCCAGAAGGCCAACTTCCAGCAGGGCAAGTACCCCGATGAGTCCGCCCATGAGCAGCATCTGCGCTATGCCGGAGCTGCGCCAATCGTTTGTCAGAAATTGCGCATCCGTACCCAACTCGGCCCTACTTGGCGGGTCAAGGATCAGGCTGCGCGAGGTCAACATGACGCCCTGCGCGTTGAACACCTTAGCGTCGGCCCACTTCAGTGCCCTTTCGCCCACAAGGTATATGGTGGCCGGGCCCAGAGTCTGCGCCGCCTCGGCAGTGAGCTGGCCAGGCTTCAAGAACAGAAAAGACTCACCGTCACCCTCCCGCTCCGGGCGGATGGTGCCGACAATCGCGAAGGTGCCGGCCGACGTCGTCAATTCATCGCCAAGGGCCAGGTCAAAGCGTTCCAGAAGTCCGCGGGTGGCCAGAGCCTGCGAGGCGGAGGCGGGGGCCACGCCGTCGAGCAGCGTGTATTTGCCCTTGAAGGCCGGGTTGAGCACATCAGCGACGGTGGCGGACAGTTCGATCTGGGCCTTACCCACGGGGACACGGACCGTGGTGGACTGCCACGGGATCGCGGTGAATCCGGAAGGAACGGCATCGGCGGGCACAGTGGCAACGAAGCTGGGATCCGAATCCGCATTGACGGCCCCACCCCCATTGCCTGTCTCCCCGCTGACGGACTGCACGGTCTTGGAACTCCGCGCGTGCAGATCGGAGAGCCGCCCCTGGGTCTGGCCGAGTTCCATCGCCACGGTCTCCCCAGCGGTGGCCTGCGTGCTCATGCCCACCGTCGCCGCGAAGGACATGGCAAAAATGGGAAGTGCAATCAGGGCAATGATGAGCCCGGAGCGCCCCTGATGCCGCCGGATGTCGCGCCGCGCCATTTTCAGGGCAAGGCGCAGCCGGTGCTGGCCACCACCCTTAACGGGGCTCAGGTCAAGCGGCATCTCAATACGCCAATCCGGAGAGCAGGACCGCTGGATCGTGCTGCGAAGCGGCCTCATCCACGATGCGGCCATCCCTCAGGAACACCACCCGGTCAGCCCATCCGGCGTGCCGGGCCTCATGCGTAACCATGACGACGGCGGCGCCCGCCTCGGCCCGGTTCCGCAGCACCTCCAGGATGCCGTCACCCGTTGCCGAATCAAGCGCCCCTGTAGGCTCATCGGCAAGAATCAAACGGCGATTGCCCACAATGGCGCGGGCAATGGCTACGCGCTGCTGCTGCCCGCCTGACATCTGGTCCATGAAACGGTCTGCCAAATCCTCAATGCCCACAAGACGTAGGGCATCTTTCGCTTGGCGCCGGGCTTTTCGCGCCGGAGTACCGTCCAGTTCCCGGGGCAGGGCCACATTTTCGGCAGCCGTCAGCGTGGGGACAAGGTTGAAGTCCTGGAAAACGTAGCCCACGGCACGGCGGCGCAGGCGGGCCAATTCATTGATGCTGAGCCCACCCAAAGGCGTTCCCTCAACAAAGATCTCGCCACTGGTGGCCTTGTCCAAACCGCCGGCCAGCGTCAACAGCGAAGACTTTCCAGAACCGGAGGGCCCCATGACCGCCACGAACTCCCCCGCCCTGATGGTCAGGTTGACGCTCCGCAGCGCGGCCACAGAGGTCGCACCCTCCCCATAGGTACGGCTGACGTTTTCGAGTTGCAGGACCTCGTTGCTCACTTGAGGTCTGCCTTCTCGCTCGAAGCCAAAGCAGTGGCCGGAGCCGCCTTACGCTTGGCGTCGGCTCTCTTCGCCATCCATCCTTCACAGTGGTCCAGCCAGCGCACCTCTGCCTCGGTGGAGAAAATCAAAGAATCCAACACCAGCAACCACGCCGCATCCTTGGGATCCCCCGAGCCCTGATCGCCCGAAAGTTGCGTGCCGGCTGTCGTTGCAGCGACCCGGCGCTGCCGCGTGTAATCCTGCAGCATTCTCATCGAGGCCGTGCGCTGGGCCTGCACGACGGCGGACACGTCCACATCCGCGAGAGTCAGGGCGAGCGCCAATTTGATGGCCAGCTCATTGCGGGGCGGATTGGCCGCCGCAACGGGCTGGGCAAACCAGCTCATCACCTCGGCGCGACCGGTCGCGGTGATGCTGTAGATCACGTGGCCGTCGCCGTCGTCCCCATCCTTTTCAACCAGGGCGTCGCGCTCGAGACGATCAAGCGTGGTGTAGACCTGCCCGATATTCAGCGGCCAGGTGGCACCGGTTCGCTCCTCGAATTCACCGCGCAACTGATATCCGTAGCGCGGACTTTCCTGCAGCAGAGCCAACAGGGAATGTTTGATGGACATATTCGTCCTCCTCAGATTCGCGCGAGCGCCCCCAATGAACGTTCGCAACCACGGCATACATACCGCGTATGGTTAACATAGCTACTGAGTATGGTCATGGCAAGCCTTGAGGTAATAACTAGCCAATGAGACAGCTGAATTTCCGGTAGTTACGCGATGCGCCTCCGGAGCAACCCGCTAGATCGTCAGCAGCACCTTGCCGACATGCGAACCCGAATCGAGGTATTCGTGTGCGGCGGCAACCTGCGCCAACGGGAACGTCTTGTCCACCATGGGCTTGACGGCGCCACTGGAAACCAAGGGCCAAACATGAGCGCGCACTTCGTCCATGATGGCCGACTTCTCCTCAACGGACCGGGCCCGGAGCGTAGTGCCGATGATGGCCGCACGCTTGGTGAGCAGGGCGCCCAAGTTGAGTTCCGCCGTCGCACCTCCCTGGAGGCCAATAACCACAAGGCGACCATAGGTAGCCAACGCGTCAACGTTGCGGGCCAAATACTTGGCACCCACAACATCGAGAATGACATCGGCCCCATGACCCTCGGTGAACGACTTGACCCGCTCCACGAAATCCTCGGTGCGGTAGTTGACGGCCAGGTCAACGCCGAGGTAGCCAGTGAGCATCGCCGCCTTCTCGTCGCTACCCGCCGTGGCAATGACGCGAGCCCCGGCAGCCTTGGCGAGCTGGATGGCCATGGCACCTACGCCTCCGGCGCCGCCGTGGATAAGGACGGTTTCACCGGCCTGCAGCTGCGCCGTCATGAACAAGTTCGAGTGCACGGTGGCAGCCACCTCCGGCAGGGCAGCGGCCGAGATCACATCAATACCGTCAGGCAGGGCGAGCACTTGCCCGGCAGGAACCACCACCTGGGCAGCATATCCGCCACCTGTGAGCAAGGCCACAACCTTCTCGCCAAGGCTAAAGGGACGGGTCACGTTAGGTCCGAAAGATGCGATCCGCCCCGAGACTTCCAGGCCCAAAATATTCGAGGCTCCTGGCGGCGGCGGGTAGAACCCGCGGCGCTGTTGCACGTCTGCGCGGTTGATTCCTGCGGCAATCACGTCGATGAGGACCTCGCCCGGGCCCGGAACGGGAGCCGGAACCTCAGCCAGTGCCAGCACCTCCGGCCCACCTGCACCCGTTGTAACTATCGCCTTCATGACCTTCTCCATCGCCCGTTTCGCACCCAAAAATTCTAGCCGGACCGGTGCTCATTTTGGTGGCACGGCCCTGCCTATGAAACACTACTAGGGTAAGGAAGGTTGTCCGAGCGGCCGATGGAGCTGGTCTTGAAAACCAGTGTGCGGTAACCCCGTACCGCGAGTTCGAATCTCGCACCTTCCGCGCGTATGAAGGGAAGCAGTCTCATCACGAGGCTGTTTCCCTTTTCTTTTGCCCGGAGCCGCGCTGGGCTGCGCCCCGCCGTCGAGGAAGTTGCGCCCCGCCGTCGAAGCTTGCGCGGTCCGCCGTCGAGCGGCCTTGGCCTTTTGGCTCGTCTTCGCCAAAATCCCAGGTATTTCATTGACCGCGGCCGTCCGTTCATGGTTGATTCACATTCACGTGTTTGGCTCAAGCACATTCCTGCGCGGCAGGTGGGGGCCGCCTTTTGCCGTCCTCCACCCTTAAAAACTGCGGATCATCATCACTCACGGCATGTGGGAGTGCCACACTTTTGAGAGTTGGAGACATGACGAGCAACACCTTCACCAAGGCAGGGCTGGGGGCTGTGCTGGCCTTTGGCCTGGCCCTGGCCCCTCTGGCGGTCACGCCGGCCATGGCCACAGACCCCACAGCCGCCACGGCACCCACGGAATCCGCCGCCGCTGTCCCGCCCACACCCACTGAA
>JBKKBD010000172.1:0-7071 GCA_046714315.1 Specibacter sp. | reverse complement strand
TTGGCTTATTTTTCAGGGGTCTTGCTGTGACTCTCTCATGGCATAACCCAAGGACGACGGCTAACCGAGAGTTTCGCCGTCGTCCTTGGATTGCGTCGCTTGGGTTGTGTTGCGGGTGGTTACTTTTGTGTAAACACCAGGGACATGGGGGTTGTCTCCGTGGTCTGCCCCTGCGGGTTGTCGCGGAAGATGTCCTCGAGGACCGCCTTGGACAACTGTGTGTCATGACCTAGTGCCACAACGCCAAGATCGTTGGCGTCCATGATGGCAGTTCCCGCGAACGTTGCGGCGTATTCGGCCGGTACGCTGGCGCGGACCAGCGCGCTCAGGCGGGCTGCAACGCCATCGGGGTCAACCGGTGCGTACTTCACCGAGTGCGTGGAGGTGCCTACCTGGTAGCCTGCCGCGCCGTCGATCGCGTTGATGTTGTGGCCAACTACCTCGTAGAACACGCCCGACTTGCCCTGGAGCTTGCCGATGACGGAGCGTGCGGACGCGTACATGATGCGCGGCAGGCCTACCTCGTCGATGGCAAGCTGCATGGACCAGGGGCTGGCCAAGCCGATGCCGCCCGGGTTGCGGGTGACGAACTTGCTGAAGAAGCGCGCAGAGTTGCTGACCTTGATGTCCCAGACCGGGATGGACCGGCCCTGGGTCATGGCAACAATCTTTTCCGAAAGGAACAGGTACCACGGGGCGTCCGAGGTTGCCGTTGCGTGCTCCGCGCCGGCCTCCGGCAGCCCGTCGAAGAAACGCTTGACGTAGGTCATGACGGTGGGGTCAAAGTCGGTTTCCTTGTAGAAAACCTCGGTCCGCAGCGGGTAACGGCGGAACGTTCCGGCGTCGTCGGGCACCGTGATGTCCAGCTGCTTGTCGGCATTGGGGATGTAATCGCTCTTGCCTTCGATGCCGGCCTTGACCTCGGGCTCGTCGAAGAATTCGCGCAGCCACAGCTCGGTGTTGATGAGGCGCCAGAAGACCATGGTGGAGCCGGAGCTCTTGCCGCTGAGGTGTTCCTCGAACGCGTAGATGACGGCGTCCTGGTTCCAGTAGGGGCGGCTGCCGAAGGAGCTGGAGAGGAAGATCTCGTAGATCTTTTCCTTCATGTGGCCAAACCACTCGGCTTCAGGGGTGGTGAAGCCGATCTTGTTACGGCGGTTGCTGATCATTTCTGGCAGCAGCTCGCGAGTGGCGTCACGCAGGATGCGCTTGTTCCACCCGCCCTTGATGATGGACTCATCGTCGAGGCTGAACAGGAACTTTACAACTTCCTTGTCCAGGAACGGTACGCGCCCCTCCAAGGAGAATCGCATGGTGTTCTTGTCTTCGTAGCGCAGCACGGCCGGCAGCGACTTGTGGAACAGATCGTCAATGAGACGAAGCTTGAGGTTGTCCGGGATATTGGCGAACTTTTCGGACTTGTACTTCGCCGTGAACTTCTTGTTCAGCAGCTGGCCAATGCCAATTTCCTTCTTCAGCGTCAGCTTGGACTGAATACGGAAGCGGGCCAGGCGGAACAAAATATCCGAGCTGGAGAGCATTTCCTTGGCAAGCTTGGCGGTCTGGCCATTCTTCTTGAGCTGGCGCAGGTACGCGAAGTAATACGGGATGTAGCCGGCCATCATCTCGTCGGCGCCCTGGCCGTCAAGGAGAACCGTGACGTGCTTGGAGGCCTCACGCATCACCTGGTACTGGGCGTAGGGGCCCGAGGAGATGATGGGCTCCTCCATGGTCCGCACAAAATCTTCGAGGTCTTCGACGAACTCGCCCGGCTGGGGCAGGATCTTGTGGCTGATGACATTGCCCTCGCAACGGGCCAGAACGGCGTCAGCGTAGGCTTCCTCATCATTGATGGAGTTCGGGAAAACAGCCGAGAACGTCTGCTGCTTGGCGCCCAGGGAGTCTGTAGCGTCAGCTTTTTCCTGCATGAGCTTGTTGATGGTCGCGACGACGGCGGACGAGTCCAGACCGCCCGACAGGGCGGTTCCCACAGGAACCTCGGACTGCAGACGCAGGCGGACACCCTCGGTGAAGCGTTCGCGGTATTCGTCGATGACAGCCTGGGAGTAGGGGGTCTCCACCTTGGCCAGCTCGGCGAGCTCTTCCTTGAAACGTGTGTAGGAGCTGATCGTGACAGTTCCGGCAGGACCGGACTCGCTGTCCACGGTGCTGACCACGAGCTTCTCGCCGGGCATCAACTTCTGCACACCGGCAAAGAAGGTGTTCGGCTCGTCGTCGTGAATGCGGAACTGCAGGTAACGGAAGAGGATGCGTTCGTCGACGCCGCGCTCGATCTTGTTGGCTGCCAGCAGGGGCTTGATTTCTGAACCGAAAATCAAGGTGGGTGCTTCCGTGGTGCCGGCAGTGGCGAAGTACAGCGGCTTGATGCCGAAGTGGTCGCGGGCCAGAACGAGGCGGTTGTTCTTGAGGTCGTGAATGGCAAAGCCAAACATGCCGTTGAAGCGGTCAAAGGCGGCGTCGCCCCACTCTTCGTAGGACTGGAGCACTACCTCGGTGTCCGACTTCGTGGAGAACGTGCGGCCCAATGCTTCCAGCTCGGCGCGCAGCTCCAAGTAGTTGTAGACCTCGCCGTTGTAGACCAGAACAGTCTGGCCATCGGCGCTGTACATGGGCTCCTGGCCGTGGGCCACATCGATGATGGAAAGGCGGCGGTGCGCCAGCCCCACGTTGCCCTGCGTGTAGATGCCCTCACCATCGGGGCCCCTATGTTCTATACACGCATTCATCTGCTGCAACAGGGTTTTGTCTTCCCCGTAACCGTAGTAACCGGCGATTCCGCACATACTTACTTACCTCATCTTTAGTACGTCAGTCCTGCCGACAATGCTACTTGCTTGCGGGCACAACCCCGCCCACCATGCTCGGCGCGTAAGGGAACTTCTCGCCAGTTATCGGTGTGAGATAGCGCCCATCTATGATGGGGCTGTGACTTTTGACTCCACTAAACTGACTTCCACCGGACCCCTTGTGGGCATTTTGGCCCTGCAGGGTGACGTCCGTGAACACGCCAAGGCAATTGAGGATTGCGGTGCCCGTGCAGTCTCCGTGCGCCGTCCCAGTGAGCTGGCCGCCGTCGACGGCCTCATTATTCCCGGCGGTGAATCGACAACCATTGACAAGCTCAGCCGGATCTTCGGCATGCGCGAACCGCTCATCGAGGCTATTGCGGAAGGTTTGCCGGTCTACGGCAGTTGCGCTGGCATGATCATGTTGGCCAACGACATTGCGGATCCTGCCAAGGATCTATCCGGTCTGCCACAACAAACGCTCGGTGGGCTTGACATCACAGTGCGCCGAAATGCGTTTGGGCGGCAGGTGGATTCCTTTGAAACCGAGCTCGATTTTCAGGGGCTGGCCCCGGCAGGCCAGCCCGAAACGCCGCTGCACGCCGTGTTCATTCGGGCACCTTGGGTGGAGCGTGTCGGGGCCGGAGTAACGGTCCTTTCCGCGGTGAAGCCGCCCGAAGCCGCTCAAAACGCTAGGATTGAACCAGAAGTTCGTGCAGTTGCCGTTCGATCGCAGCATTTGCTGGCCACCTCCTTCCATCCGGAAGTGACTGGTGAGCGCCGCATCCACGAACTGTTTATTCGAATGATCAAGGGAGAAGCGTAACCATGTCAGGCCACTCCAAATGGGCAACGACCAAGCACAAGAAGGCCATCCTTGATAGCCGCCGGGCAAAGTCGTTCGCCAAGCTGATCAAGAACATCGAAGTCGCTGCCCGGATGGGCGGCCCGGACCTGGCCGGCAACCCCAGCCTGGAACTCGCCGTCACCAAGGCAAAGAAGACTTCGGTCCCGGCCGACAACATCGACCGTGCCATCAAGCGCGGCGCAGGCCTCACCGGTGAAGTCGTGGACTACACGGAAATCATGTACGAATGCCGCGGCCCGCAGGGTTCGGCGCTGCTGATCGAATGCCTCACGGACAACAAGAACCGTGCTGCCTCCGAGGTCCGCCTCGCGATTTCCCGCAACGGCGGCACCATCGCCGATCCCGGTTCGGTCAGCTATCTCTTCTCCCGCAAAGGCGTGGTCACCCTGCCCAAGAACGGGCTCAGCGAGGACGACGTCCTGATGGCGGTGCTCGACGCCGGTGCCGAGGAAGTCAAGGACAACGGCGACACCTTTGAAATCCACTCGGACCCGAAGGACCTCCAGGCAGTCCGCGACGCCCTCAAGGAAGCCGGGATCGACTACGACACCGACGAGGCCGAATTCGTCCCCTCCATGGAGGTGCCGCTCGACCTGGATGCCGCCAAGAAGTTCATGAAGCTCGTGGACGCGCTGGAAGACCTCGACGACGTCCAGAACGTCTACAGCAACGCCGACCTCAGCGACGAAGTGCAGGCCGCACTGGAAGCCGAGTGATCCCGCAGCGCTGCTGTGATTTTGAGGCCCGGCCTTGACCCTGCGTGTGTTGGGCGTCGACCCGGGCCTCACCCGTTGCGGCATCGGCGTGGTGGACGTCGAAAAGAACCGCCGTGCCACCATGGTGGCGGTCGGCGTGGTGGGCACGTCCCCCGAAGAGTCGCTGGACCATCGCCTGCTCGTCATCGCCCTCGCCATTGACGACTGGCTCGACCGTTACGAGCCGCACGTGCTGGCGGTGGAGCGTGTTTTCTCCCAGTTGAACGTCAGCACGGTAATGGGTGTGGCCCAGGCCTCCGGCGTCGTCATCGCGGCAGCCGCCCGGCGGGGCATACCGGTGGCGCTGCACACGCCGTCGGAGGTCAAAGCGGCCGTGACCGGCAGCGGTAACTCGAACAAGGACGCCGTCACCAAACTGGTGACCAAGATTCTCCGGCTCGACGCCCCGCCGCGTCCGGCCGATGCCGCGGACGCCCTCGCCCTTGCCATTACCCACGCGTGGCGGGCGGGCAGCGGGGCGGCGGTGTCCACCACCGGACCGGGATCGCAGTCACTGACGCCAGCCCAGCGCGCCTGGGCCGAGGCCGAGGCAAAGGCGCGCCGTGCGCGCTGATTGTCCGCGGCCCTTGCTAGGGTATTCGTAGATATGTTCGGATAGTCGGTCTTTGCCGGCGGTAGTTCAGGAGCCCGGCCTTGATAAGTTTTCTCCGCGGAACCGTAGCGCACGTTGGCCTGTCCACGGCTGTGATCGATCTCAACGGTGCCGGCATGAGCGTTCACGCCACGCCGCAGACCCTCAGCAAGCTGCGGACCGGCGAAGAGGGGAAGCTGTTCACGTCCCTCATAGTCCGGGAGGACTCGCTGACGCTGTTCGGATTCGCCTCTGACGATGAACGGGAGGTCTTCGACGTCCTCCTCAGCGTCAGCGGCGTTGGCCCCCGGCTCGCGCTGGCCGTCCTTGCTGTCCATGATCCCGAAGCGGTCCGCGTGGCGGCCCACACCGGCGACAGCAAGACGTTCACCAAGGTCCCCGGCATCGGCCCGAAGGTTGGCGCCCGCATCGTCCTGGAACTGGCCGGAAAGCTGGTTCCGCACGGCACCCCCGCAGCCGCCGCCCCCGCCGCCTCCGCCGAATCGGTCTGGAAGCCGCAGGTGGTGGCCGCCATGACGAGTCTCGGCTGGTCCGAGAAGGACGCCACCGGCAGCATCGACAAGGCACTGGCCGATTCCCCGGACCTTGCGGGGCAGGGAAACGTCGCCGAGATCCTGCGCACCACGCTGCGCTGGCTCGGCCAGGACGGCGCCCGCGCCGGCAACCGGGTAGGCAGCCGTGGCTGAACCGTCCCTCGTTGCCGGGGGAGAAGAGCCGGAGGAGCGGGTCATCGAGGCCGCCCTTCGGCCGAAGAACCTCCACGACTTCGTTGGCCAGCACCGGGTCCGCAAACAGCTGTCCCTGGTGCTGCAGGCCTCCCGGATGAGGGGGCGCAGCGCGGACCACGTGCTTTTTTCCGGTCCGCCGGGACTCGGGAAGACCACCTTGGCCATGATCGTGGCGGCGGAAATGAACGCGCCGCTGCGCATCAGCAGCGGCCCTGCCATCCAGCACGCCGGGGATCTTGCCGCAATCCTTTCTTCCCTTTCCGAGGGCGAGGTCCTCTTCCTCGACGAAATCCACCGGATGTCCCGCCCCGACGAGGAAATGCTGTACATGGCCATGGAGGACTTCCGGGTGGACATTGTGGTGGGCAAAGGAGCGGGGGCAACGGCAATACCGCTTGAGCTGCCTCCGTTCACGCTGGTCGGCGCCACCACCCGAGCCGGGCTCCTGCCCGGACCCCTGCGCGACCGCTTCGGGTTCACCGGGCACCTTGAGTTCTATTCCGTGGAGGAGCTCGAGCTCGTCCTGCGCAGGTCCGCCGGGCTCCTTGACCTGAAAGTGAACTCGGCGGGTTTCAGCGAAATCGCCGGCAGATCCCGCGGCACTCCGCGTATCGCCAACCGGCTGTTGAGGCGGGTTCGGGACTGGGCCCTGGTGCACGGCATCGAACAGATCGACGCCAGGTCGGCGTCGGCCGCGCTCGACATGTACGAGGTGGACAAGCGCGGCCTGGACCGCCTGGACCGCGCCGTGTTGGAAGCGCTGATCACCAAGTTCGGCGGCGGCCCTGTGGGGCTGTCCACCCTCGCTATTGCCGTCGGCGAGGAACCGGAGACTGTCGAGACCGTTGCCGAGCCGTATCTGGTCCGGGAGGGGCTGCTCGGCCGGACGCCCAGGGGCCGCATAGCCATGGCCCCGGCATGGACCCATCTGGGCTTCGCGGTTCCTTCCGGCGTCTTCGGGCAGGAACCCCTGGACGTGTTCGCTGTTGACGAACTCACCGGGGATACGGGCGCAGAGACCGAATCGCAATGGATTCCGAACAGCCACTAGCACCGTTGCACGCTGTTTCCCTCTAGACTGGAAGGACGCTCGGCACCTCCGGGCTTTGTTTCCGTGGCTGGCGCGAGCCAGCCGTCCGTCGCCAGACACCCGTGCCTGGGCCGACGCCCCGGTACAAGGCGGATGTTGCTGTCAACCAGCTACGCAAGTACAGAATGGAACTTCCCTGTGTTCGGACATATTACTGCCCAGGCCCAGCCGCAGGCCGGCGGCGGCATCGACATCATGACCATCCTGCTG
>JBKKBD010000171.1:0-25121 GCA_046714315.1 Specibacter sp. | reverse complement strand
AAGGCGCCATGAATCGTGGAGCGGATGCACGCGTCTGTCTCAGCGCCGGCAACCACCAGCTTGCCAATGTTGCCCTCGGCGAGAACGTCCTCGAGGTCCGTACCTTCGAAGGAGTCACCAAAAGACTTGTGCACCAAGGGCTCCTGCTCCAGCCGCACCAGTTCAGGGACGTATTCCCACCCGCTGGATCCCTTGGGGAGGTCCTCGTCGGAGTGCTGGACCCAGATGATCTGCGTGTCTGACTTGCGGGCCTCTGCCACCAGGGCTTGAATGTTGGCAACCACGGGAGCGCGTTCGTAGGCCTCGGCGACGACGTCGTTCTGGACATCGACTACCACCAGTGCGGTTTTCGGGCGGTTGGGAAGGGTCGTCATGGGTATCCTCACGTTCGGGTGTTCATTGCTGCCGTACAAGAGACTACGCCAGCAACTTAAAACCCGGAATACCCGCCGAAGAATCGGCGGGTGTTCCGGATTTGAACGCTACTTCTTGCCGGGCTTTGCGGCAGGGATGGGCTTGGGCGGGACGATCGACTGACGGTTGGCGGTCAAATCGATTCCGTAGTCCTTCGCAAAGACAACTCGAGTGTCCTTGTAGATGCCGGGGTGGTTTTCATCCAGCTCGAAGACCCGGGCACCACGCAGGCGGTTCCGTTCGGCGCCGCTCAAACCGTAGGCACCGAATCCGGACCCGGGAGCGTAGCCAAGCTGAACACCGTAGTAGTTTCCAACGTAGCTGTTGACGTGGTCGTGGCCCACAAAGTAGCCCATGACGTCGCCGCGTTCCAGGAACGCATTGAAGAGGCCCGAATTGAAGGGACCGGGGCATTCGTCCTCGTTGCGCTCACCGACAATTTGGTGCTTGGCGAGTGCTCGGACGTGATCTTCCGGCGTGCGGGAGTCGATGCTGGCAAACCACATGTTCCGGTGTTCGTGGAGGGCAATATGGCCCCACATGAGTGAGGGAATCTTCTTGCCATACTTTGCTTCGGTGGCCTTGGACAGATCCCGGTACCAGCTGATCTGGTCCATGCGTACCCAGTCCCAATCCGGGTAGCCGGAGAAGTCCTGTCCGTTGATGCTGTCCGGGGCATACCGTCCGGTATCGATGAGCCAGAGGCCGAAGGCCGGGTTCTTGGACTGCGCGGACTTGACGAGCAGCTGCGTGTTGGAGGTGCCCGTGACACCAGCGGTATTGTCCGCGTTGACGTTGAAAGCGTAGCTCTGGAGGAACGCCAGCATCTTGGCTTCGGTCATTCCGGAGCGAGCAGCGGAGTCTTCGTCATGGTTGCCGAATGTCACGGCCCACGGAATCTGACGTGTCTCCATGGGCAGCACCACGTGGTTGAGTGCTTGCTGGACTTCCAGCTCGGTGTCACAGCCACCATTGATGACATCACCGTTGATGACCACAAAATCAGGCTTTTCAGCGTCGAGAGCCCGTTCCATCAGCTCCACAGTGCGGCGGTCGGTTTGCTCATCGTCCTGGGTGTCGTTGAACTGGATCACCTTAAAGGTCCCGTCAGGGCGAAAGGCCAGGCTCGGCTTGGGCGCCTTGACGCCCGGAGCAGCGTTGCCTGCAACTCCCGTGGCCATGGTGATGCCCAGTGCACCCAGGGTTCCTGCCGTGGCCAGTGCGGCCCGTCGGCTGAATTTTGCCTGGCTGATGTTCTCCGTCATAACTGCCTCTCAGTGCCGTCACGGCCCCTTCTCGGGCTGCGATCCCCAGCGAGAATAGGGTGCCAATTGGTCCGCGGTGACAACGTGGTTTGGCCGGAGGGGTAACAGTAGGTGAACGTGTCTGGTTCATACCTTGCCCGACGGCGGCGCCCACATGAGGGTCAGGTAGCCAGCCCAGTTTTCTGGACCTCGACGGCGTCCTGGCGTACGGGCGCACCGAGCTGCAAGGCGTCACTGATGAGTTTCATGGCGTCTTCGGCGTCGAGGCCAAGCGTGCGGATTTGATGCGCATACTCTTCGGCTGCCTTCTGGGCCTGGAGCAGGACCGGACTACTGTGGGCGGAAACGAATGTGCCGTGGCGGCCCCGGGATTCAACGGCACCGTTGAGCTCCAATTCACGGTACGCACGGGCAACTGTATTGGGCGCGAGAGCTAGATCAGCTGCCAACTTTCGGACCGTAGGCAACCTGGTTCCGGGTTCGAGTTCGCCGCGCTGAATGAGGGCCAGGACTTGGACTCGAATTTGCTCGAACGGCGGAACCGCAGAGCGGGGATCGACGAACAACACGCCTAGGCGCCTTGCTTTGACGCAAGCCCGTAGGGCGTGAATTCGGGCCAGAGGCGATGCCGAAAGTAGCTATACGAATTTCCATAGCTAAACATCATCAAGACAACGGAATAGCCCACCATCGCAACCAATTGACCCTGTGCGATAAATAGCATTGGTTCTCGTCCATCCTGCAATCCCTCCAAAATGGCGATGACGATCGCCGAGGAAGCAAGCCAAGCAGTCAGCACTGCCAGCTGCGCGAGTTTGCGAATAGTGTCAGCCCGGACGGCGTCGTCCCACGCAAGTTCAAGGGCATCAGTGACGGGTTGGGACTTTTCCAAGACCTTTCTGGCCGCCACCACACATATCCCACAGACAATGATCGCGACCAGTAAGAACGGCAGGCTCATTCCTTTGAGGAAGCTGCCCATACTAATGATTCTGCTCTGGCCAAGAACTAGGCCAGTGGCCGCTAGAAACAAGGCAAGGACCAACAAGAATGGTGCGGTACGCAATCTCCACGGACTGATGTAATCGCCAAGACTAACTGCATGCGCGCGGGCCATGCGCGGGCCGTCTGAAGGACTCCCAAAGAGGGTGTCCCGCAGCGTTTGGACGACGTCAAACAACGTTAGTCCAATGAAGATCGCCGGGAGGACGACCAGCCAACTAAAGGTAAAGGTCACAACAGAGGCTTCCTGGAAGGCAATCTGACTCGCGGCAACTAAGGCTCCTGCAATCCCGCCCACCAGGGCAGCCATGGAGCTTCGATGTAGCCTGCTGCGGAGCGAATCATGAATCTGTTCAGTTGCCATGGGTAGCCCAACTCGTTGCCAGAATTGGAACACCCGCTTCTTCTGAAGCCTGCTGGTTTGCTCGAGAATGATCCGCACGAGGACGGAAAACACGACGACGCAGATAAAGATCCAGTTGAACGTGGAATCCAGTGCCATGATGCTCCTCTGATCGGCTTTTGTATCAATGTATCATTACAATGTTAGAAGGCACAGAGGACCCATGGAATTGCCTCCTTGGCTGAAGGTGACTAACTTTTGCTTGCCGCCGCCCCGTGCAGGTGGGCTTGTTCGCCGTCGTGGTTGAGGATGCTGAGGATCTCCGCGGGCCCTTGATGGGCGCAGATGGAGTGCGGAACCATGGTGGAGAATTCGGCCACCTCGCCGGGATGCACCAGAATGGTTCGCTCCCCCAGTTCCAACCGGACGATCCCGGAAAGCACCGTGAACCAGTCTCGGCCGGGGTGGACGCCGCGTTCATCCGGCCTTTCAGGGGTGATGCGCAACTTGGCAACCGTCTTTCCGTGGATGCCGTCGTCACTAGCGAGAATCCACGTTGTCAGCCCCTGCGAGTGGCCAGGGCGTGGCCGGATGACAACTTCGCCCTCTCCCTCGGATTCCACGAGAGCATCAAGCGTCGTTTCGAAGGCTCGTGCGATCGGCAGCAATTGATCCAGAGCAATCCTGCGGTGACCAGTTTCGATCCTGCTCAAGGTTGAGGGGCTCAGTTGGCAGCGGGCCGCAAGGTTCTCCAGCGACCAGCCACGGGCTTGCCGAAGTCCGCGGATGCGTTGGCGGATTATGGCATCGAGGTCCGTTTCTTGCGTCATACGCAAGAGCTTATGCGTCAAACGCACAGAAGCGCTAGCGTGGAATCATGAGCGAACATTCACACCATCAGGGACACACGACTAGCCACTCCCACTCCCACGAATCAGACGCCGAATTGGCGGAAATGCTCAATCTCGACGCCATCATTCTGGGTTCCTACCTGGATGATGCGACTGAATGGGCCGCAGAATTGGCTCCAAACCCGGCCATCATCATGGACGTTGGTGCGGGCTCCGGCTCCGGTACCGTGGCCCTGGCCCAACGGTTCCCCCAGGCCTCGATCGTCGCTATCGACAAATCTTCCGGCATGCTCAAGGAGGTACTGACTGTTTCCGATGGCCTCGGTCTCGCCAGCCAGGTCAGCACCCTTGAAGCCGATCTTGACCACGCGTGGCCTGCGAGCGCAGCTGCGGATCTCATCTGGGCTTCGTCGTCACTGCATGAACTTGCCGACCCCGAACGCACCATGGAGGACATGTTTGCCGCTCTGAATCCCGGCGGCCGGCTCCTTGTTATGGAAATGGACAGCCTTCCGCGCTTCCTGCCTGCGAGCGCATTCCCTGGATTGGAATCCCGGTTGCATGCAGTGTTGGCACAGCAGGGTTGGAATGCCCATCCGGATTGGCATTCCGGGTTGGTGCGAGCTGGGTTTATCTCTATTGAGCAACGCAGCTTCCCAACCGTTGGAAGTGCGACGCCGGAGCTCACCGCGCGCTATGCTCGCGCCTTCCTGAGTCGCATCCGTCGTGCGATGGTGGGCCTCGCCTCTCCTGAGGATCTACTCTCCCTAGATGTGCTTCTGGCGGACGGGCCGGAATCCTTGATGAGGAGGTCTGATCTGCAGGTTCAGGGCAGCCGAACGGGGTGGGCCGCACTGAAGGCGTAATTGGTTCATGCATTCGCGGCATTCGCGTCGCAGCTAGGCTGTGTTCATGATCATCTCGGTTCAGGGCCCTGCAGTATGACCAACCCGGCTAGCCATGAATGGGTTGATGGTGCGCGAGCCCGCGGCGGCTTCCGACGGTCTGAGGTAACAGGCCGCGTTGGAACCGGCGACGACGTGTGGAGACGCGCGGTCGTCGATGTCCTCCGCTGGAAGGTGAAGACGAACAGTGGATTCTCGGTGGACACCGTTGATCCGGTCTCGGCAGGTCAGCGCGTGATTGTCACGGCTGGCGGCTACGGCATCAAGGTTTTCGAGCCAGTTGAAGTGGTTTCGGTTGTCAACCAGCCTGACAGGGTTGGTTTTTCTTATGCGACCTTGCCAGGGCATCCGGTCGATGGCGAGGAGGCGTTCATTGTGCACCGGCAGGGAGATGAAGTCCTACTCACCATCCGCTCACTGACGCGAGCTGCTTCCCAGCAACCGTGGCGGACCCTTTACCCTGGGCTTTTGCTAATCCAACGAATAGTACGCTGGCGGTACCTACGTTCGCTGTCCTGAAGGGAAGGGTTCTGCTATGACTGTGACACCGTGTGAAAATGCCACGCCAGCCGACTGGATCACAGCGTCTGAGCTACCGTGGAATCAGGTGGTGACCTTCGGTCCGGCCGGATTCCCTGCCTATGCCCGGCTGCGCCTCCTGCCCGATCCCACATACGCAGGCCAAAGTGAGAACTCTGCGGAGCCCAGTATCAGCCCTCTGACGGAACGGGAATATCTCCAGGCCGCCCTTTCCGTCTTGCGGGGATACACGACCACGCCGGACGACGTTTTCCTTGCCTTCTGGGATGGGTATGGCTTCAAGATGCCCGGTGCGAGCTTCGATGTACCGAATCGATCGTTCTATCTCTACGGCGGTGAGCCGGTGATGAACGAGGATTGGGGCATCGCCACCGAGCATTTGGCCCCCACACAGTTGTGGACACCTAGCCCCGCCTTTATCTGGCCAGCTGATCACAGCTGGTGCATGGCCAACGACGTTGATCCCCATTGGATTGGCCTCGGAGCAAGTGTTGAAGCGATCGCCGCACTCCTTGCAGATGACCGTCTCGATGGCGTTCGCGCCACTCCTGGTGAAGTGCAACCGTCCTACAGCTGAGTAAGAACCTTTATGACGAACCGCAGGAAATCCCCAGCTTCTCTCCAGTCACCGCTGCCATAGTTCCAAGCAACGAACAACCATCGAGGGGAAGCACATGCGCAAGAAGTGGATCATTATCGGAGTTGTTGCCGTATTGGTCATCATTGGTGGCCTGTGGGGTGGCAGCGCCATCTATGCCAGTCTGGAAAACAGCAAAGCGCCCGACCATCTCACCCTGTCGACGCCGTCCGCGAGCGCAGCGAAAACTAGCGCTGGAAGTGCTGCCCCGGATTCACAAGCCACGCCAGACGCTGGCAACCTGGCCGGTGAATGGAAGGTCGCCGATGGCTCCCAAGCCGGATATCGCGTCAAGGAAGTCCTCAACGGACAGGACGTGACAGTTGTCGGACGCACGGAGGGCGTTGAAGGATCGGCCACCATCGATGGCACCAGTCTCACCGCGGCCAAGATAAGCGTTGACCTTACGGGGGTTACAACGGACAACGGGAGCAGGGACAGTCAGTTTCTGGGCATTCTCAAGACTTCAGAGTTTCCCAGCGCCACGTTCAGCCTGACGGAGCCGGTAGACATCGCGGCCGTTGGCACCGGCGTCGCAACAGTCAAGGCCACGGGTGACCTGACGATCGCCGGAACCACAAAATCAGTCACCGTCGATATGCAGGCGCAGATGAGCGGCAGCAACGTTGAGGTGCAGGGCACCATCCCCATCACGTTCACTGATTTCGGTATCTCCGCACCGGACCTTGGCTTTGTGAAGGTGGAAAACGCCGGTTCCATCGAGATGCTACTGAAGCTCAGCAAGTAATTCAGGAGCGCGGGTTAGCTCTTGGCGTCGGCAAATCCCATTCCGCGCTGCTGCAGTTCCGCAGTCAGAATCATGATGGACTTGGGGCCAACGCCATGGAGTTGCAACACGGTAGCGGCGCTGACCCGCGTGAGCTGATCGAAGCGTGTGAACCCTGCAAGCTCAAGGGCCCTCATGGCGGGCTTGCCAATAGAGCGCGGAAATTCGATGGTGTCACCGGCATTGTTGCTAGTTGTCACGCTACTCCTTGGGAATGGTCATCGCGGTCAGGACCATTATCGCCCGCTTTCTGGCCCTAGCGCAGAGCCTGGCACCGCGTCAGGCCGGGATCAACCGCACATTAGAATATATATTCTAATGTGCGGTTGAGTGGGGCCCGTCACCCCCGTCCTGAAATGTCAGCGGCTGCACATAGGGTTGAAGTAGCAGGTTTTGTCCACGTATTACGGGATCAGAACGAAGAACCCGAGAATGCAAGGACGTATCCCCATGATGGGAGCCCATCACGCCGCCAGCGGAGCAGCCGTATGGCTGGCGCTCACTACCCAGTTTGACGTCGGACTCGCTCCCCTTGCCCAAGCGTTCCCGGCGGTGCCCGAACAAATCACGCTGGGCATGGGGTTGATGGATGTCTCCCCAACGGGTGTCGTAGCAGGAGCTCTAGTGGCAGCCGGGGCCGCGCTAGTGCCCGACGCAGATCACCGCCACGCGACAATTGCGCATTCGCTACCTCCCCTGTCCAACATCATGTGCATCCAGGTGGGACGCTTGTCAGGAGGCCACCGGCACGGAACGCATTCAATCCTTGGCCTGGCTGTTTTCGTCGCCATCGCCGCGCTCGCAGGCATGTGGCGGATCGAGCTGGCGGATTTTGGCACCATCTACCCGGGCGCCGGCATACTGGCCGTCCTCCTTGCCTCGTTTGCGGCGAAGTCTCTGAAGATCATTCCCGACACCATGCGCAAATTTCCATGGATTCTGGGACTTGCCGTCGGAGCCTTCGTCACGTTCTTTGCCCCGCAGGAACACTACTGGTTCCCGATGACCATGGCGCTGGGCGTCGCCACCCATATTGCCGGTGACATGCTAACCACGGGTGGCTGCAATTTGCTGTGGCCGCTGCGGATCCGTCCGCCTCGTTTCCTGCGCAAGATTCCGCTGGTGAAAAAATTCTGGCGACCCAGCGGCAATGTTGCCCTCCCCATCTTGGGCAACGCCGGATCGGTCCGCGAATGGCTGCTACTTGTACCTTTGAGTGGATACGTCATCTGGGCCATTGCCGACGCGGTCTTTTCCTGACCCCGCAGCTTTTTCAGCGGCAATCATAGTTGCCGGCACCCTCGGTCCTGGGGACAACTGTTAACATGGCCGTAGGAAGCCGTAAGCCACGCCCCGAACAGGAAATTGGAACTGATGACAGCCTTGTACGTAAAGATTTGCGGTTTGCAGAATGCCGAAACCGTTGCCGCCGCCGTCGAGGCCGGCGCTGACGCCATCGGCTTTATCTTTGCGCCAGGCAGTCCCCGCACAGTCACGGCAGAGAGTGCCGCCAAACTCACGGGCCTGGTTCCGATGGGCGTTGAAACAGTTGGCGTATTTCGCAATCAACCCCTCGACGAGGTTGTGGCCACAGCACGTGCTGCCCGGGTGACCACTGTCCAGCTCCATGGGGATGAAACTCTTGGCGATATGCAAAGGCTCCATGAAGAAGGGTTCCGCACTCTGCGCGCCTTTTCGATCGATGCCTACAGCTCCCTCGACGCCGACGAGAGGTTCCGCTGGGCGTCGGAGCGCATCTTGCTTGACGCCGTCGAGCCGGGTGCCGGTGTCACCTTCGACGCCAACGCCCTTGATGATGAATGGCCCCATGGATTCTGGCTACTCGCCGGTGGGCTAAATCCCGGCAATGTTGGCGCCTTGATAACTGAGCTGACACCCAGCGGTGTTGATGTTTCCAGCGGTGTCGAATCAAGCAGGGGCGTCAAGGACGTTCAGCTGATCCGGGACTTTATCCACGCGGCCCGGAGCCATACGCCACTCCAAGCCAACTAGGGTTCACCTGTCGCCTGGGAGGTTAAAGGTCGCCATGACCATCAATGTATTTAAACTCATAGCATTTACATAAATAGCATCAGCGGTCTCATAATGAGAGCAATGGATGTCTTCGATACGACGAGTTGCAATCAAAGAAAGTTGGGGGACGTGCTTACACCTGATGACAGCGCCTTGCAGGCGGTTCGACGACGACATGAGCTGCGTGTCCTTGAATCGCTCGTCGCCCATGGAGGCCGAACCCGGCGGGAGCTTGAGACTGACACGAATCTCTCGCGAACCACCCTTTCCGTGATAGTTGGCGATCTAAGGCATCGCGGTGTGATTACGGAGCATGGCCAAGAAGTGATTGCTGGTGGGCGCAATGGGCGGCCCACCAAAGTCCTCGCCCTGAATCCCCATGCCGGCGCTGCTGTTGGCATCGAATTGGGTCGGCGGCGCATCAGCATTTCCGTCACGGGATTCGACGGGTCCCCTGTAACAAACGAACTCCGTGAGATCTCCAGTTCCTTGGGGCTGGAGGCCAAAGTGGAGCTGGCTGCGGACGTGATTCGTCAACTCATCGACGCCGGTCGCATCAAGCCGGAGGCCATCATTGGCACAGGCGTCGGAATTGCCAGCCGCCACGCCAATCCGCACTCTCTCGCGGATGGTGCAGAGCGCCAGCTGGACCCGCAGGGGGCAACGCTGGAACCATTGCGCGCAGTTTTGCCCGGGCCGCTGCTGTGGGACAACAATATCCGCCTGGCCGCCATGGCGTATGGCAGGGGCAGTGAGGACCTGCTGTATGTGGTGCTTTCGGCTGGCGTGAGTTCAGCCATTGTCAGCAACGGCATGCTCCTTCGCGGTGGCAATGGAGTCGCAGGCGAACTGGGGCACATCAGTGTCGATTTCGCCGGCCCACAGTGTTGGTGCGGGCGGCACGGATGCCTGGAAAGCTTCATCAACGAAGCTAACGTTCTTTCCGAAGCCGCTCACCGTGGGCAGTCATTCCCCTCCATCGCCGCCTTGGCGGACGCGGCAGCCGATGGCAATGGGATTGCGCTCAGCATCGTTGACTGGGCTGGTGAACTGTTGGCGCGTGCAATGGTTGGGGCGACGGTCTTGCTCGATCCGAGTCGTGTCGTCATTGCTGGTGAGCTCTCGCAATTTGGCGAACCACTGCTGGCTCCGGTACGGCGCGCCATTGCCGAACAACACCTTGATCTTGGCCCGCGAGTCATAGACATCGCGGTGGCCCCTTTTGCGCCCACCGCGGGCAGTGACGGGGCGGCCCATATGGCACTCAGTCGCTGGGCCAGGACGTCAGACGCCTAGCCGCAACAAATCGTCAGAAAAAGCAACAAAAACCCATCCCACGTCATGCGCGGCCTATTTATGTAAATAGCCTTGACATCATGTGATTCGTGTCATACGTTTGTGCCATGGCAGCAAAAGACACCGTCACTTCGGTCAATATCCCACCCTCCCCCGTCGCCGTTCCGACGGGGGGCCGCCGAGGTTCAGCCTCCGCAAAGCTCCCCTCAAAGAAGAGCGATTCACGCACCCGCAAGCTCAGCCGCAAGGCACTGCTCGCAATCAATGTTGCTTCTGTTGCGGCCGGACTGGCCCTGTGGGCCGCGTTGGCAGCCACGGGCATGGTTGGACTGCCCGGACCTCTCGAGGTACTTGTCCGCGGCGGGGAAGTCCTGGCCGATGGCACGCTGGCCGAAGATACCGGCGCCTCCCTTGCGCGCGTTCTCAGCGGATTCTTGATTGGCAGCCTGCTGGCCGTTCCCGTGGGATTCCTCATGGGTTGGTATCAGGTGGGCCGGGCCATCATCGAACCCTGGGTGCAGTTCTTTAGGACCATTCCTCCCCTGGCCCTGCTCCCCCTCGTCATGGTCACGATGGGAATCGGTGAAACCCCAAAGATCTTTGTGATCTTCCTTGCCGCATTTCTCTCCTGTGTGATCTCCACGTATCAAGGCGTGGTCAGCGTTGACAACACCCTCATCAACGCCGCCCGGGTGCTCGGCGCCAACAGCTACGTCATTTTCATGCGTGTTGTGGTTCCAGCATCTTCACCCTTCATTCTGGTGGGCATGCGGATCGGCCTCGGCGCCGGCTGGGCAACCGTGGTTGCAGCCGAGCTCCTCGCGGCCCCCAACGGACTCGGAATGCGCATGCAGCAGGCCCAGCAGTTCTATGACATGCCAACCATCCTCGTCAACGTAATCGTCATCGGAATCCTTGGCCTGGTCATGGACCGCCTGCTGCTGATGATCGAAGCCCACCTGACCCGCTGGCAAGAACGCCGCTAAGGACTTTTCTCATGACAACCGACACAAAAAATGCCATGATCCGCTTTCAGGATCTCCGCCAGGAATTCACTCTTACGGGAACTACTTTCACGGCCCTCGACGGCGTCAATCTCGACATTGCTGACGGCGAATTCGTGACCGTTGTTGGCCCGTCGGGCTGCGGCAAGTCCACCATGCTCAACGCCGCGGCCGGACTGATTCAACCCACCAGCGGCCAAGTTTTGGTCGACGACCGGCAGGTCCAGGGACCCAGTACGCGCACGGGAGTCATCTTCCAGCAATACGCACTCTTCCCATGGCTTACCGTCCGCAAGAACGTTGAATTTGGTCTGGAACTCAAAAAGGTTCCTGTTAAGGAACGCCGAATTATTGTGGATCATTACCTGGAGCTGGTTGGTCTGACCCGCTTCGCCGAGGCCCTGCCCAAGGAGCTCTCGGGTGGCATGAAGCAGCGCTGCGCTATCGCACGTGCCTACGCCGTGAACCCCGAAATCTTGCTCATGGATGAACCATTTGGCGCCTTGGACGCGCTGACCCGGGTGCACATGCAGGAGCAACTGCTGGAGACCTGGACCAAGGAACGCCGCACCGTCATGTTCGTCACCCACGACGTGGACGAGTCCGTCTTCCTGGCATCGCGGGTCATTGTCATGGCCGCACGCCCGGGGCGAATTTTCAAGGAAATCAAGGTAGATCTGCCCTATCCCCGCACGGAAGAGATGCGCCTTTCCGACGAGTTCGCCAAACTTCGCTCCGAGGTATGGGCCGCCGTGTACCACCAGCCAGGTGTCGCAGAAGCGCACCAATAGGGCGACACCGCCTCACCTTTTATAGCTCCGCTCACCGTTCAAACAGTGCCCTGTGCACATAATCAGGAGGACCCATGTCCACGTCATTTTCACGCCGCAACGTACTTCAACTTTCCTTGGGCGCAGCCGCCATTTCACTGCTGGCCGCCTGCGGTGCCAAGGACGACGGCGCGAAGGCCGCCGGAGTCGGTGGCAAGGAAGCTGTGGAGATCAAGGTTGGCTACATCGCCGATTACAACGGAGCTGCCCTGATGGCCGTGGCGGACCAAGAAGGTTTGTGGGCCAAGGCAGGCCTGACGCCCAAGTACCTTCCCTTCACCAACGGCCCCTTGGCTATCCAGGCGCTGGGCACGAACAACGTGGATGTGGCCTACATTGGCTCCGGGGCGTTGTGGTTGCCCGCATCAGGCAAGGCCGAGATTTGGGCCGTCAACTCTGTGTCCAATGCCGACCGCATTATTGCCCAAGCCGGAATTAACTCCTTGGCGGATCTCAAGGGCAAGAAGCTTGCCGTGCCCACGGGAACCTCGGGAGACCAGCTGTTCACCCTAGCTTTGGAGAAGGAAGGCCTGACCCGTGACGATTTCGAGGTCACCGCCATGGAACCGCCGGCCATCGTCGCGGCCTTTGCTGCAGGCCAGATCGACGGCGCAGCACTGTGGTACCCGCTCATCGACAGTGCCAAGAAGGGCAAGCGGGACCTGGTGGAGTTGTTCTCGAACGAGGACTTCATTGACCAGTTCACGTTCCCCTCAACTTTTGTTGCCGGTCCGGGACGCGCAGCCAAGGACAAGGAGTTGGCCACAAGCTTCATTTCCGTGATCAAGGCCGCCAACGATTACCGCCTGGCAAATCAGGAAACGACCATTTCAGCCACGGCCACATTCCTCAAGCTGAAGGATGCGGATATGGCGTCACAGGCCAGCGTAGCGAAGCTGTTCACCTCCAAGGAACTTGAAGAACTTTCCGCCGAAGGCACCGTTGACACCTGGTTGACTGCGCTCCAGGAACAGTTTAAGGCTGCTGAGAAGATCCCTGCTGTTGTTGATCCGAAGACGTTCTACAACTCCGAACTGTACGTCAGCGCCCCGGCGGCCTGAGATCTCAATGACTTCTGCAACGCAATCTGCACAACGCCAGAACATGCTGTTCCTGATGACGGACCAGCAACGTATCGACACCTTGGGATGCTACGGGAACACGTCCCAACACACGCCCAACCTAGACCGCTTGGCGGCCCGGGGCACCACCTTTGACCGCGCCTACACGCCAACGGCCATCTGCACACCGGCACGGGCCAGCCTGCTCACGGGGTTGCAACCATTTGAACACGGCCTGCTGGCCAATTATGAATGGAACTCGGGGCACCGCGAGGAGCTTCCAGACGGCTTGCCCACTTTTTCGGCCGCCTTGTTGGACCAGGGATACCGGCTGGGCCACGTCGGCAAGTGGCACGTTGGCAAGGACCGGGGGCCCGAAGACTATGGCTTCGAGGGAATTCACCTGCCTGGCGCATTGAATGTCTTCGACGATCCCGGCTACGAGGGCTGGCTGGCGGCAAACAACTATCCGGACTTCCACATCTCCAGCCCCGTGTACACCACGCGGGCGGACGGCAGCCAGGGTCACCTGATTGCCGGGGTGACCGATCAGCCAACGGAAGCCACCTTTGAGGCATTCCTCGCCGACCAGACCATCGCTAAATTGCGTGAATTTGCTGCGGGGGCCTTGCAGGAGAATGACGGACAACCGTTCTTCCTGTCCTGTCACATCTTCGGGCCGCACCTTCCGTATCTGATTCCACAACAGTGGTACGACATGGTGGATCCGTCCACCGTCGAATTGCCCGGGTCCTTTGCCGAGACCTTCCACGGCAAGCCCATGGTGCAACAGGCCTATGCAGAATATTGGTCAACGGACTGTTTCACCGTGGATGAGTGGAAAAAGCTCACAGCCGTGTATTGGGGCTATGTATCCATGATCGATCACGAAGTGGGGCGCATCCTTGAGGTGTTGGATGAACTGGGGCTGAGCGATTCCACGGCCGTCATGTTTACCGCAGACCACGGCGAGTTCACGGGTGCACACCGGCTCAATGACAAGGGCCCGGCAATGTACGAGGACATCTACCGAATCCCCGCCATCCTTGCCCTCCCCGGAGAAGAAGAACGCAGGGAGGACCGGTTCATCAGCCTGCTGGACTTCACGGCAACCTTCCATGAAATAGCCGGCGCGGATGCCTCCGGTGTTCGCGGCCGCAGCCTCCTGCCGCTGGCACACGGGGAGGACGTTGAGGGTTGGCGTGAGGACATCCTGTGTGAATTCCATGGACACCATTTCCCCTATGCCCAGCGCATGATCCGCAACAAGGAGGTCAAGTACATCGCCAATCCTGAGGGCATCGACGAGTTTTACGACATGATCGCCGATCCGGACGAACTCATCAACGCCATCAACGTCCCGTTCTATCGCGAGCAGGTGGCCACCATGCGACGGGCCATGTACCACCAGCTCAATGCCAGGGGCGACAAGTTCGGCCAGTGGCTGGCGTTTGCCGGGGACATCCCGGAAGACGAACGCGTACGTCCGGCAACCGCCGTCGAACGTTTCATCACCCAGTAAATCAGCACTGTAAATCAACCCAAACGGATGCCACTTGCGGTCCAAGAGAAGTAAGCGAGTAATCGATTGAAAGCATTGACAAGAACGACGACGGCCAGCCTCGCCTGTGCCGCCGCGCTCGGTTTTTTTGCTGCGGTCTTACCCACAGCCTTCACAGCTCCGAGTGCCCAAGCGGCTCCGATTGTGGTGCCGACCCCGGCGCCGGTTGAACTGCCGAAAAACCTGGCTCTGACAGGAACAGCCACGACCTCAAGTGTCGAATCGGCACTGCCGGGTAACACGGCGGCAATGTCCATTGACGGCAACACCGGCACTCGCTGGTCGTCGAACTATGCTGACGCAACGTGGCTCCAGGTGGAACTTGCTGCAGCCGGGCCCATCGACCATGTGAAGATCACCTGGCCCAATGCTGCCGCGAGGGAATACACCTTACAGACGTCCTTGAACGGCACCGCGTGGACGAACGTCAAGGCCATGACGTCGGCGACGGGCCCCAGCCGGGTCGATGAAGTTCACTTGGGCGTTGCCAATGCTAAATTCATTCGCATGATGGGTGCAAAGCGGTGGTCAACGTTTGGGTACTCCATCTCCGAGTTTGAAATCTACGACAAGGCGGCGCCGGTTGTTCCTGACAACCTGGCGTTGGTGCCACTGCCGGTCGCATCGGCGAAGACAACCGCCGGAACTTTCCAGCTGACGCCCTCGAGCCGAATTGTTGCCCAGGGCGGGGCCAGGGACGCGGCCACCTATTTTGCCGAAAAGGCCCGCAAGAGCACAGGGTTCAAACTTCCTGTGACCGCGGGCCACGCTACGGCCAACGACGTTGCTTTCACTGTGGCACCGGAAAGTTCTGAGGCCAAGCCAGAAAGCTACACCATTCAAGCCGATGCAAATGGTGCCAAGGTTGCGGCAAATACGTCAGCAGGCGCCCTCAATGGCGCTCAGACATTGCGTCAGCTATTCCCCCAGTGGATCGAATCAGACTCTGTCATCAACACACCGTGGACCGTGGACGGCGTGATGATTAGCGACTACCCGCGCTACGAGCACCGCGGAATCCAGATCGATGTTGCCCGTTCCTTCTACACGGTTGATGAGATGAAGGAGCACATCGACAACGCTGCGCAGTTCAAATTCAACATGTTGCACCTCCATCTGACAGATGATCAGGGTTGGCGCATCGCCATGGATCAACCAGCGGTCAACCCTGCGGGGATCAAGTACACGGATTTGACGGACATCTCCGGCAAGACGGCCATGACCTACAACGATGCCGGTGTTCTCCAGGGCACCGAACTTGGGCATACAGGTTTCTACACCAAGGCCGACTATCAGGAGATTGTCCGCTACGCCGGTAGAAACGGCATGGTTGTAGTTCCCGAGGTAGACATGCCGGGGCATACTACGGCTGCCCTGCACGCCATTCCGGAGCTGAACTCTGCAGGGTCTGCGCCCAAACCGCTGGCAGGCACTGACACGGCGCCGGCACAGGGATCTGGCAACGTGGGCGGGTCGACTTTCGATGCAGACAACGCCGCAACCTATGAGTTCACCAAGGAAGTCTTGACGCAGCTCGCCGCCATGACACCTGGTCCGTATCTGCACATTGGCGGGGACGAATCGCACGTTACCCCGCACGAGAAGTACAACCAGATGATCACCGAGTTTGCCGGGCAGGTTCTTGACCTAGACAAGAAGGTCATTGGCTGGAACGAGTACTCCTCGGCCGCCCTGCCTGCAGGAGCGGTAGTCCAGTACTGGGCCGGCAACCGCCAGACTGTCGCGAATCGGGTTCTAGCAAACGATTCAAAGGTCATTCTGTCCCCCGCCGAGAAAACCTATATTCCGCAGAAGCAAGATGCCAGCCAGACTGCAGGAGGGACCTGGGCCTGCGGTGGCCCATGCACCTTGCAAAACCACTACGACTGGGATCCCGGGAACTACCTCCCCGGTGTTGGCGACGATCGTGTGCTGGGAGTGGAAACCGTCCAGTGGGGCGAATGGATCCGCGGCATGGACCAGACCGAGACCTACCAGTACCCGCGTGCATTGGCCACGGCCGAGGTTGCATGGTCACCACAGGCCAACCGTAAATATGCCGACTTCAGCAAACGGGCTGGAGTGCTCGGTGGCCGGATGGCACTTGAAGGCCTTGCGCACTTCAAGACCACGGGCATCAACTGGGCCACAGCCCCTGATGCCCCTGACACGAAGCCGGCCCTGGTCGATGCCTCGCAACTGCCAGCGGTCTCCCCCATTGACCTAGCCATTCCTGACACGGCGTTTACCGGCGGCGCGTACCTGACGCTCAAGAACCTGCCAAGCAACGCGTGGCTGCTCGTGGCCGTCAAGAGTGCGGGGAAGGCCAGAGGGAATGCGAATGGCTCCGCGTGGGTCCGCAGCAACGCGCAGGGCACCGCACCGTTGAGCGTTCCGAAGGGCGTGATGCCCGGCGACTACAGCGTGACCGTGCAGGGCGAGACCGGCTCGCTGCTCGGATTCGCCACACTGGCACGATCGGTCCCTGCCAACGGCTGAACTGACAGTTGACACGACAGCCGAGCTGACCAACACGGCCGAGGAAGCACAACACGTACGACATCATGAAGGTAGACGAGAAAGCCGGGACCCTAGTCATAGGGTGCCGGCTTTCTCATTGCCTGCTGGACCTGGCCTTCAAAGAAGGCCGCCCGCGGCGAAGACCAGGTTGGCGAACCGCTCCCCCATCAAGCGATGCGTTTCGGTGTCCGGATGCAGTGCATCCGGCAAGGGACGTACGACGGCGTCTGCCTCACCATAGAGGTCCAAACCGTCTAGGTAATGTAAATGGCCATCGGTGGTGGCACGCTGGGCGACAATCTTCTTGAGTTCGTCCCGGATCACACGGAGGCTGAGTTTGCCCGAGCTGGTCTCGGCCGGGTCGCCCGTTGCGCAGAAACGCATTTCCCCTGCCGCCAAGGCTTCCATGTCGAAGGCTCCGGGGCCAGGCGTATCTTCGTGGATGCCACAGAAAATCGGAGACACGACCAAAAGTGGCGTGTCCGGGTGCCCGTCGCGGATGGTATCCAGAAAACCGTGTACGGCAGGGCCAAACGCGCGCCGTCGCATGAGGTCGAGATTCACCAAGTTGATGCCGATTTTCACGCTGATGAAGTCGGCCGGCGTATCTCTGATGGTCCTTGCCGTAAACGGATCCAGCAGGGCACTCCCTCCAAAACCCAGATTGGTCAAGCCAACACCGCCTGCCCGGGCGGCAACCGCTGGCCAGATCGCCGTCGGACGCGTGGCGTTGGAGCCATGACTGATGGAACTGCCATGGTGCACCCAAGCACGCGAGACACCGGCGGTTGGCGCCTCAACGCTGGCATTGCTGCGCAGTTCGGCGAGCTCGGTGACCTCGTTGTGCGGAAGCCAGATCTCCACGTCCTTCATGCCCGCGGGGAGATTAGCGAAGTTGCTGGTGCAGACCGGGCCTTCGGTGCTGCTGGCGCTTCCGGTGCTCATGTCGATGACGGTGGCATTGCCGCCGTTGGTCGCTGAGCTGGCCACGAGGTCCCCGTTGACAAGCAACTCGATCACTCCGTCGGGCCGGGCGGGGGCTCCACGGTACATGATGCGAGTACGGACGGTATCCAATTCGAGCTCAGTAGCGTCGGTTCGGAAGACGATCCGGACTCCTGAGGGCTGTGATTCCGCCATCAGTAGCTGCGTGTCACCGTCGGCCTGGGCTCTGGCCCGCGCTGGCAGCCGATGCGGAAGTATCCCCCGGCTGGTAGTTTCCAGCTCAAGCGCTCCCCTGATAAATTCCGCAGGGATGGGGCGTGTTCTAGTCCAGTTCAAGGTGTTTGCGCTCCAAGGTTCTCGCTATGTAAGTGGTCCAGCTGCTATCCCCGGCGGACGCTCCAGGCCCAAACGATCAGTGGCACCTGTAAAGGGAGACGGAACGCATGGATCCTCCGGGCTTGAGGTGTTCCTTCCGGTCCCCATGCTCGCTTGAGGGCAGAAATGTGTCCGGCCGTGAATCCAGCGAACATAAGGGTGGTTCCCGTTGCCGCCGCCTTACGCGTACTCGGTACTAGCAGCCCCAGGGCAGCCAGCGCCTCCGGTGCGGCCGAGGCGATTACCCATTGATGGCGGGTCAAGAGGCCGCTCGTCCCGCCTTTGTCACTGCACAGGGACGGCGGTACCACCGGGTAATAAAACGTAGGGTTCCGGAGATGGTTGACAGCGCTGGCGCCCAACAGGGTAGCTAGGGCCCACGTCTTGAGCGTTTTTGCTTTCATGGATCCATCCTCGCACGCCGGGCGGCACTGGTTGTGGCGATCATGCGCGCAGGCTCGATACGACGGCTGCCAAGCCCAGCAAGATCACCACGGAGAAACCCGCGGTGCTTATTCGGTGCTGGGCCGCGGCGGATATCCTGCCACGAAACAATTGGCCGACGAAGACCAAACCCAGCTGCCACACCAGGGATGCGAGGGCAACACCTGCCACGAAGGCGACGGCGCCGGCGAACGATCCCAATGGACGCCCGAACCCCGTCAGCAGCGCGACAAAGTAGACAAGTGTGGCCGGGTTGATGGCAGTCAATCCTGTGAAGAGCATGAATCGGCGCGCGCGCCCGCGTGGCTGCACCGCGGATTCTTCTGCCGAAAGGGACTTCCCGTTGTTCGCCTTGACCACACCGGCGCCGCCGAGCAGCACGAGGACAAGTCCACCCAAGAGGCCAGGCCACGCTCCCCATGCCGAGATGACGGGCGCCGCGGCCAGCCCCAAGGCGACGGCCAGGATGCAGTAGATTGCATCCATTGTGGCTACGGCTGCTGCCGCCGGCGAAGCTTCCTTGAATCCCCACGCCATCCCTTCTCGAACTAGGAGAATGCCAATGGCGCCCAGGGGTGCGGCCAGCCCCACCCCTGCCAACATTCCTGCCACGAGCGCCATATAAGTTTCCATGGGTCCATGATGTCCCCACCCGATCGCCCTGACCGATAATTTTGTGGATTCACGGTTAGAATCGCGGTATGGACACCACGGACAACATGATTCTCACAATTCTTGGCCAAGAAGCGCGAATTTCCTTCAGTGACCTTGGTCGCCGGATTGGCCTGAGCACCAATGCCGCATCGGCCCGGGTCCGGCGGATGGAGGACGACGGCGTCATCTTGGGCTACCGAGCAATTCTCGCCGAGGACGTGGCCGGGCCAGGCCCAAATCTGGAGGCGTTCATTGACCTCCGACTAAAACCAGAGGCAGATTCTGCCACGTTTCTGGCCTGGGCAAAGGTAACGCCGGCGGTACGCGACGCGGTCCATGTAACAGGACCCTATGACTACATCCTGCATGCTGTTGTTCCAACGACCAAGGCCTTGGATCAGCTGCTGCGCTTGCTCAAGACCGAAGGTGGCGCAGCGCAAACCCAAACAAGGCTCGCACTGCGGTAGCCGTAACAATCAGGCGGTGGCAAGCTTCCGGCGTCGTGCTGCATTGTGGCGGGCAACGATCAGTCCGTGGCGCGGGCTGAACAGGTAGACCAGTGTGAACGCCGCGCCTTGGGTGAGAACCACCATGCCACCGGAAGCAGCATCAAGGTAGTAGCTGGCATAAAGCCCCACGATGGCGCATCCCACCGAGATGGCGGGCGCGAGGACAAGCATGTGGCTAAAGCGGTCGGTCAGCAGATACGCCGTCGCTCCCGGAATGATCAGCATGGCCACAACCAGCACGACGCCCACGGCCTGCAGTGCCACCACGGAAGTTAGGGCCAACAATCCCAGAAGGAAAGCACCGAGAAGCCGCGGGTTCAGCCCGATAGCGTGGGCGTGGGTTGGATCAAAGGCGTACAGGGTGAAGTCCCGCCGCTTGAAGACAAGAATGGCGAAGGTGATGGCGCCAAGCACCATGACCTGAATCAGATCACCTTGGCTGAGCCCCAGCAGATTGCCGAAAATAATATGTGAGAGATCGGTCTGGCTCGGCGTGACGGAGATCAGAACCAGTCCTAGGGCAAAGAGCGTGGTGAAGACGATGCCGATGGCGGCATCCTCCTTGACCCGGCTGGTGCCGCGTACGGCTCCGATCAAGGCCACTGCAAGAAAGCCGAACAACACTGCGCCAACGGCGAACGGAGCCCCGACGATGTAAGCCAGTGCAACGCCGGGCAAGACAGCGTGGGAGACGGCGTCGCCCATGAGGGACCAGCCAATGAGCACCAGCCAACAAGACAGTACGGCGCACACGACGGAGGCCACCACCGTCACAGCGAGTGCGCGTTGCATGAAAACGTAGTCGAATGGTTCAAGCAGGAATTCAAAAATACTCACAGGGCGTCCTCGCCTCGATTGATGACGTCCAAGCCAAAGGCCAGTGCCAAGTTTTCGGGTCGCAAGACTTCCTGTGGCGTGCCGTGCATCAGGACCCGGCGCATGAGCAAGGCGGCTTCATCGGCCAGATCTGGCAATGCGTGCAGGTCGTGGGTGGATACCAAAATCGTTGCACCATCGTTTGCCATCTGCTTCAGCAGTGCACAGATCGTAGCCTCGGAGCGCTTGTCCACGCCAGCAAACGGCTCATCCAACAACAAGGTAGTGGCTCCCTGTGCAATCCCCCGGGCCACGAATGTCCGCTTCTTTTGGCCACCGGAAAGCTGCCCGATCTGCCGCTGCGCATACGCAGAAAGTTCCACGCGTTCCAGAGCCTCGGCCACTGCCAACTTGTCGGCCTTTCGTGGGCGACGCGCCATGCCCATGTGTCCATAGCGGCCCATCATGACCACGTCCTGGACCGAGAGTGGGAACTGCCAGTCAACGTCTTCGCTTTGGGGCACATAGCTGACGGCACCGGACCGCCGGGCCTTGGTTGGGGTGTCGCCCGCGATGGTGACGGTTCCGGCGTCGGGCTTCACAAGGCCCATGATGGCCTTGAAGAGTGTGGACTTTCCCGAGCCGTTCATGCCTACTAGACCACAAATTCGCCCCCTTTCAACCTTCAGGGTTGCCGCGTCCAAGGCCAGCACGTCCCCGTAGTGGACGGTTACCGCATTGACGTCGATGGCTGTGTTCACGGTGCAGATCCTGTTAAGGCGTCGGCAATGACCTTTGAGTCATGCCGGATCAGGTCAAGGTAGGTGGGCACTGGCCCATCTACTTCGGAGAGCGAGTCAACATAGAGGGTCCCTCCGAACGCGGCATCCGTTGCTTCGACGACCTGTTCCATGGGGGCCGCTGAAACTGTGGATTCACAGAATACGGCCGGCACCTTATTGTTTCGAACAAACTCGATGGCGCTGGCGATCTGTTGTGGCGTGGCCTGCTGTTCTGCATTGACTGCCCAAATGTACTTCTCGGTCAGTCCTGCATCGCGGGCCAGATAGGAAAAGGCACCCTCACAGCTGACAAGTGCACGTTGGCTTTTCGGAAGGACGGAGAGTTTGTCAACGAGTTCGTCCTGCACCTTTTGGAGGGATGCTTTGTAGGCAGCTCCGTTGTTTTCAAAGGTGGCGGCATTAGCCGGGTCCAGCTTAGTGAAGGCCTTCACCATGTTGTCCACGTAAATCTGTACATTGGCCGGTGACATCCATGCGTGCGGATTGGGCATGTCCTTGTACGCGTCTTCGGTGATGTTGATGGGCGCCACGCCCTCCGTCATAACGGCATGCGGCGCCTTCAAATCCTGAACGAACTTGGCGAACCACGCCTCAAGATGCATGCCGTTGTCGAGAATCAGATCGGCTTTGCCTGCCTTGCGAATATCGCCTGGGGTTGGTTCGTAGCCGTGGATCTCGGCCCCTACCTTGGTGATGGATTCAACGCGTAGCTTATCTCCTGCCACGTTTTGGGCGATGTCCGCCAAGACAGTGAATGTGGTCAGCACCACAGGCCGGTCGTCACCCGCAATAGGTTCGGCGGAGTCTGCGTCTGGACCGCAGGCTGTGAGGGACAGGGCAAGAACTAGGAGGCAGGCGAGGGTGCCCCGGCGTGGCGGCTTCATTGGCGTCGCTTGGAAGATCGGCATGCCACGATGCTAGTTTAGGCAAGCCGAAAAATCAACGGGAGGCATTCCTGAAGCTGCCGATGAAGCAATCACAATATGGTGGCACTCACGCTCTCGCGCGCTGACTCGTTCTCCCTTTGTGCAACCTTTGCCCGGCGATTTTTGAGAACGCGGCGTGAACGGGAGCTCAATTTTCTTGCGCCAACATCCACGACGGCCCCAATGGTCCCGGCAACAACCACGGCAACAACAAGACCCAGGAGCGGATTCTGGCCTAGCCACGCGCCGGCCAGGGCCCCAATGCCAACGCAGTAACCGGCCCAGAGTGAGGCTGAAAGAGCTGAAATGGCCACAAATTTCTTCCGTGGAAACCCGGTGGCACCTGCCGTCAGATTTACGGCCACCCTGGCCCCGGGGAGAAATCTGGCCACCAAGATCATGGACACCGCCCTGCTCTTCAGGTCACTGGCAGCCCTAGCAAAGGAGCGCTGCATCAGTGGGCGCCGCATCCACTTGAAACGTGTTGTGCCTATGCGCCGGCCAAGAACGTAAGCGACGTTGTCGCCGATGAAAGCTCCGAGTATCCCGGCCAGCAGCAGGATCCACAGACCATGCCCTCCGTGGGTTGCGGCCAGCGCTGCCATGCCCACAATGAGGGCCTCACTGGGAATCGGCGGGAAGAAGCCGTCAATCAGACATGCCAGCACTACGACCGCGTAGATCCATGGCTGTTCCGCCGCGCCAAGCAGAAAGTCAGTCACCCTAAATCACCTTGCAACGCTTGGATTCTCATGCCTTCAACGCTACGGACAGTGGAGGACAGGCACTATGGGGGAAACCCCCGGTTTCGACCCCGGGGTTACCCCCATCCAGCCCTAGGCAAGGGCCGCAGCAGCTCTGGCGGGCCAGCGCAGAAAGCCGGGACCCGGCGTCGAACTTTCTTTCAATTCTGAAGGAATACTGGGAATAGAAGCAGCGTATTTGTGGCTTACAACTGTGACTTCTGCTTTTACGGGCGCCGGCCCTTGCGCAAACAGTCCCGGCAACCCACATATTTTCATCCTCGAAGGATTCAGGACCCCTTATGTCTATCTCCCACCTTGAAGCCCCCGACAGGCTCTCGGCGAGGGACCGCACCACCATTACGGTGCTGCTGGTTTCAGCGTTTGTCGTCATTTTGAACGAAACCATCATGAACGTTGCGCTGCCGCGTCTCATGGAAGAATTCCAAGTCTCACCCTCGGCCATTCAGTGGCTTGCAACGGCGTTCATGCTCACGATGTCCGTTGTTATTCCGGCAACGGGCTACCTCCTGACCCGTATGCCCATCCGGAACGTATTTATGCTGGCCATGGGTCTGTTTTCGGTTGGCACCTTGCTGGCCGGGCTTGCTCCGGGCTTCGAGGTACTCCTGGCTGCCCGCGTGGTCCAGGCCTCGGGAACCGCCATCATGATGCCCCTGCTCATGACCACTATTTTGGATTTGGTTCCGTCCAACCGTCGCGGCGCCGTGATGGGTAATGTTTCCATCGTGATCGCAGTGGCACCTGCTATCGGCCCCACGCTCTCCGGCCTCATTCTGCATTCGTTGTCGTGGCGCTTCATGTTCCTCTTCGTCCTGCCCATTGCGGTGGTTGCGTTGATCCTCGGTTCGCGCCTCCTGCCTCGCGACAGGAAGCACGCGACGTCCAAGCTCTCTGTCCCCTCCGTTTTGCTGTCTATTCCCGCATTCGGTGGCTTGGTGTATGGGCTCAGTGGGATCGGATCCCCCGATGCCCAGACGCACCTGATCGCCACTGCGGCGCTAGGTGTGTCCTTGGTGTTCCTGGTCAGTTTCGTGCTGCTTCAGCTGCGCCTGCAGCGCAAGGATGCAGCCCTGTTGGACATGCGCCCGTTCCTGCACCGCCAATTCACACTCGCCTTGGCGCTCATGGTCATGGCCATGGTTGCACTCTTCGGTGTGATCATCTTGCTGCCCATGTACCTGCAAAATGTGCGTGGCCTTGACGTCCTCACCACGGGATTGCTGATGCTCCCCGGCGGCTTGCTCATGGGCCTGCTCGCTCCGTGGGTAGGAAAACTGTTTGACAAGGTGGGCCCGCGCCCGCTGCTGATTCCCGGCGGAACGTTGCTCTCCATCATTCTTTTTAGCTACACCCAGCTTGATCAGAACACCCCGCTGCCGATGATCATCGGCTTGCATTTGTTGATGTCGATCGCTCTGGCATTCATCTTCACACCTGCCTTCACGGCGGGGCTGAATCCCCTGCCGCATTCGCTGCACTCGCATGGTTCGGCTGTCCTTTCCACGCTCCAGCAACTTGGCGGCGCTGCTGGTACAGCACTTTTGGTGGGTGTCATGTCCGCCGGAACCGTGGCCGCGGCAACGGCTGGCAAGGACGCGATTGCGGCTCAGGCCAGCGGATTCAGCAACGGCTTCATGGTTGCTGCCTGTGTGTCCCTCGGCATCGTGGTGATTGCCGCGTTCATGGGCAAGGGTGCCGCTGCTTCGGTGGCCGGCGCTCCGGCAACTGCTAAAGATTCCGTGGCAGTTCACTAACCCTCCCTGAACCCGAAAGCGTGGTGTCCGGCCATCGTAGAAATTACGACGCCGGACGCCACGCTTTGTTGTTGGTGC
>JBKKBD010000170.1:0-19392 GCA_046714315.1 Specibacter sp. | reverse complement strand
GCAATGAGCGTATTGATCTCGTGCGAGCCCTCATAGGTGTAGATCGCCTCGGCATCGGCAAAGATCTTGGCCATGCCGTAATCGCTCACGATCCCGTTGCCGCCCAAAATGGAACGCCCAAGGGCCACAGTTTCCCGCATGGCAGCCGTGGTGTGCGCCTTGGCCAGGGCAACCTGCGCCATGGTTGCATCGCCGTCCGAGCCATCTTGCAGCCCAGCAATGCGCACCATCATGGCCATCGACGACGTGGCGTTACCCAGCATTTTCACCAGCTGCGACTGGATCATCTGGAAGGCCGCGATGGGACGGCCGAATTGCTGGCGTTCCACTGCGTAGGCCCGGGCAACGTCAAAGGCTGCCAGCTGCTGCCCCACGGCCTGCCAAGCAACGGAGATACGTGATCCCAGCAGCAACTTGTTGGTGTCCGCAAAGGAGTTGACCGTGGCAATTCGGTCCCGCTCCTCAACCCGCACATCGCTCAGGGTGATGTGCGCATTCTGGACCGTGCGTAGGGCTATCTTGTTCTCAATCTTCGTCCGCACCACTCCGGGCAGCGAGGCGTCAAGGAAGAAGCCACGCACCTGGCCCGTTTCAGCATCCCGCGCCCACAGCAGCATCCGGTCGCAGAACGTCCCGTTGCCAATCCAACGCTTGGCGCCGTTGAGCACCCAGTGGGTCCCGCCGTCGTCGCTCACCTGCAAAGCGGTGGTGGCCATGCCTCCGGCAACGTCGCTGCCGTGGTCCGGCTCGGTCAGGGCGAAGGCCCCGGTGCTCCGCAGTGACAGCGCATCCGGGAGCAGCCGCGCCTTCTGCTCCTGAGAGCCGAAGTCGATCAGTGCCTGGACGAAGAGGTCGTGGTGGACAAGGAAGAACGTGGCCATCGAGGTGTCAGCGCGGGTCATCTCCGCCACGACCAGTCCTGTAAAGAGGTGGCTGAGTTGGCGGCGGTCCGGTGCGGCGAGGTCAAGCGCGGCGATCTTGGGCAGGATGTGCGCCGGGAACTGTGCGTCGTTCCACCAGCCGACGGCGTATGGCACCACCTCAGTGTCGAGGAACGAACGCAGCTGCTCCAGCTTGGCCTTCTCCGTGGCGTTGAGCAACGACTCAAAGTCATAGAAATCGGCGGCGGGCAGCGCGCTCATTTCGGCGCCAGCGCTCATTTCGGCGACATCCGAATTGCGCCGTCGAGCCTGATGGTCTCACCGTTGAGCATGGCGTTCGCGGCAATGTGCTCCACGAGCGCGGCGTATTCGGCCGGCTTGCCCAGGCGGGAGGGGTGTGGGACCTGCTGACCCAGCGAATCCTGCGCGGCCTGAGGCAACCCCGCCAGCATGGGGGTCTCAAAAATACCGGGCGCAATCGTAACCACGCGGATCAGCGAACGGGCCAACTCGCGCGCCAGTGGGAGGGTCATAGCCGCCACTGCCCCTTTGGACGCGGCATAGGCGGGCTGGCCTATCTGCCCGTCGAAGGCGGCCACGGAGGCGGTGTTCACAATGACACCACGCTCTGCACCGAACTCGCCCGGCAGCGGCTCGGCGGCAGCCATGGCCTCGGCGCACAACCGCACAACGTTGAACGTGCCGATCAGGTTGATCTGGACGACGCGGCTGAACTGCTCCAGCGGCAGCACACCGTCGCGCCCCAACACCTTGCCCGGCGTCGCAATTCCGGCGCAGTTCACCACGATCCGCAGCGTCCCCAACCCGACGGCGGCCTCAATGGCGGCACGGATCTGATCCTCGTTGGTGACATCGGCCGGGACAAACACGGCACGATCACCGAGTTCCGCGGCAAGTTCGGCTCCGCTTGAGTTGGGCAGATCGACAAGCACGACGGCGGCGCCAGCCGCATGCAGCCGCCTCGCCGTTGCGGCGCCCAGCCCGGACGCCCCACCCGTGATGAGCGCGACCGTGCCGTTATTCGAAATTTCCATGATTCCTCCTCGTTGAGGTTCAGCCCGCGAGATGCGTGGAAGTAGTTGCGTTAATGAATACTAACCAAAATTCCTTACCCGCCGCAGGGCAGTGAAGGAGCGTCTGGGAAAAGTGCCCCGGATGTGAAGGAGCGTTGGAGGAAAACGCCCCGGAAGTGAAGGAGCGTCGGGAATGGGCAGGACAGTAGGCTTGATTCCATGACTGGCCTTGACGCACACGCCGACTCACTGCACCCGGCCAACCATTGGGCCGCGCTCGCCGCCGCAGCCGGCGCGGACGTGAACGCCCGCTTTGGCCACCGCCTGATGGGCGTGCCCGGAACCTGGATCGGTGCCCTGGCAGCAGATACACCGGATGGCCCCGAAAGTCACCGCACCTCACGGCGCCGGGCGCGAACAGATACGCGCCAACGGCCATGGACCGAATGGCACTACTGGTGGCAGTCGCACTATCTCGACTCCATCATCGACGGAGCCTGCCACGCTCTGTCCCATGGCGAGAGGATCACCGCGCGCGCAGAATTGCGTCGCGCCCAGCAGCTTCTCAGGGGCATCATGATCCGCAACTTTGGTGTCTTCCCCAACTTTTACTACGACGACATGGCGTGGCTCGCGCTCGCAGCCGGGCGGCTCAACGCCCTGTCTGTGCGCCTCGAGGCCCGGCCGTCGCCGTTGGCGCTTTACGCCGTCAAATCACTGACCAAACAGCTGCACGGCGCCCACGATTCAGTACTGGGCGGCGGTATCTATTGGTCCCGCAAGCGCGATTTCAAGAACACGCCAGCCAATGGTCCGGCGGCGCTCCACTTTGCCCGCACCGGCAACACCGACACTGCACAGTCCATCGCCGGCTGGCTGCGGACCGAACTTTTCGACCCCGCAACGGGCCTGTACCTCGACGGCATTCACCCATCAACCACGGGTCGCGATGTTGAAAGAACCGTCTACACCTACAACCAGGGGCCCATCCTTGCTGCGCTGCTGACGCTCGGCCGGCCGCAGGACCTGAGCGACGCCGCCGCACTCATCGAGGCTGTCAGCCGCCACCTTCACACGCCCGGTGAGGGTCTGCGCCTAGAGCCGGGTGGCGACGGCAGCCTCTTCACCGGCATCCTCTGCCGCTACCTTGCCCTCGCCGCTTCGGACCGGCGGCTGCCAGCGCATAGCCGGGACACGGCGTCGGCCATGGTTACCGAAACGGCGGCCCGGCTCGACGGACCACCGCCCACCCAGCTTTCCGCGGCCGTGCAGCGCTGGACTGTTCTCTCTGCAGCCGCTTCGCTTTAGGCACGCAAATGACGTGCACTACGGCCGGCGTTTTTGCGGGTAAGGGGCCTCCCCAGCCTCGAGCATCTGCACGAATCTGGCAATCTTTGACGCCCGTACGGCTGGGGTCTTGACCGAGTTGGTGCGGTAAATCAGGGCAAAGCGGTTGACCGAGGTGAGCACGTCAAACATGGCCTGCGCCCGTGGACTCGCCGAAATCGCCTCGGCAAGATCATCCGGGACTTGGGCATCCGCCTGCCCGGAATAGGCAATCTCCCATCGGCCGTCCGCCTTGGCGGCGTCCGCGACTGCCGTCCCTGCCGGGCGCATGAGCCCCGCCGCGACCAGCCGCTCATAGTGCCCGGTGTTGATCTTTGACCATTTGCTGGTCCGTGTCCGGGGCGTGAACCGCCGCAGGTGGCTGCCGTCGTCGCGTTTGCCGGCCACTCCGTCGATCCAACCGAAACACAGTGCCTCATCCAGTGCCGCAGCGTAGTCAAGCTCCGTCACATTCCCGCCCTTCTTGTGCAGGACCAGACGCACACCGGGGCTGGACTCGTGGTTCTCCACAAGCCATTGGCGCCAGGCAGCGGAGTTGGGCAGCAGCAGTTCAGGAAGTTCGGCCATGGCTCAACACTAATATTGGAAGCACCCCCGGAACCACCAGGAGAAACCATGCTGCGCGTCCGCCCCGTCCATTACACGTCAAGGATCGATGAATTCGCCGCGAAACTGGAGAATCAAGGGTTGCGCTGCGTGGAGAACCACGGCAGTTGGCGCGTCTTTGACTCCGGCAGTGGCAAGGTAGGTGTGCACGCGGCGGAGGCGGGCAGCGCTGAGGACGGCACCACGGAGCTCGGATTTGAGGTGCGAGACTGCGAGATCTTTGTCCGCCGCACCCTCAAGGACGGCACGCAGGCTGAACTCGTGGCATCCAGGCATGGGATCACCGCGTGCGTCACGGCCCCCGACGGTTTCAGCTTTCTCGCCGATCCCTCCACCGATCTGAGCCTCCCCGCCGACGATGCACCGTTGGCCATCACCGTCACATGGCGCACCCCGGATATCGCCGCCGCCAACAAGGTTCTGGCCGATATCGGCGCCCGCCTCGTCGCTGAGCGCCCGGGCGGCGGGGCCCTGTTCCGTGCCAAGAACGGCGGTTTTGTGGCCACGGCGGCAGGTGCGGCGTCCGGCGTCGACTTTGAGATCACCCAGGGCGGCTAGGAAACGCCCGACGCCAGAGTCTCCAGGGTGGTCTCCTCACGGCGGCCCATCGGAGGGAATCCCGAGGGTTTTTCCGGACCCGGTGCGGCGCTGGGGCCGGGGATGAGGTAGAACTAATGACATGAGCGTTCGCACACCTGATCCTTATCCCGGCTGGCTGTCCAACGAGGACCTCTACGAAGCCCGAAACCGGCTTCCCATGGTCTACGTTGAAGCGGTGCCGGTGCGCCTTGATTCCCTCGGCTATGTCAACGAAGTGGGGCTGCTGCTGCAAGCCGATGACGAGGGCTCCATGGTGCGTACCCTTGTCTCCGGGCGCGTGCTGTACCGCGAGACCATCCGTGCGGCGCTGATCCGCCACATTGAAAAGGATCTTGGGCCGCTCGCGTTCCCGCAGCTTCCCGTGAGCCCCGTCCCGTTCACTGTGGCCGAATACCTGCCCTCACCCTCTCAAACCGGCTTCACCGATGAACGCCAGCACGCCGTGGCCATGGTTTATGTCATTCCGGTGACCGGCGAATGCGTGCCCCGCCAGGACGCCCTTGAACTGACTTGGATGACACCAGAGGAAGTTCTGAGCCCCGGAGTGCAGGAAGATTTCGTTGGCGGCCGCGGTGCGCTAGTCCGCCAAGCGATTTCCTACGCGGGGTTGGGGCGCTAACCGCCTCGTTGAGCGCCATTGGAAGCGTGGCCCTAGCCCGTTTGAACTATCCGGCGTAGATTACGTTCCATGGCCACCAATCAGCTCTCCGTCCTTGTCAACGCAGATGCCGAACAGTTGTGGCACATGCTCCGTGAACCGGCCAAGCTTGCTCAATGGCACGGTTGGGAGATGGAGGGCCTGGACGATGAGATCGCGCAGATCTACTACTCCAACGTGACCGAAAGTCCGGACCACCTTCGCCTAGACCTGGAAATGGGAGACGTTTTTACCCTGGAACCGCGCCCGGATGGCACCCTGCTGACCCTGACCCGCGGCGAGGCCACAGGCGAATGGGCCAAGTACGATTCGGACATCACCGAGGGCTGGTCCATGTTCTTGCAGCAGCTCAAGTTCGCCTTGGACCACCACCCAAGGACCGCGCGCCGCACCATATATACCGATGGCACCAGCTCCGCCCACACCAATCTGTGGGATGCGCTGGGCATTGACACCGGCTGGCTTCCTGAACCCGGCGAGCCATATGAAATCACATTGAATACCGGGGCCACCCTCACGGGCAAGGTTTGGTACCGCAGTGACACACAGCTTGGCCTGACGGTGGCCGATTATGCCGAGCACGGCGACGGCCTCTTGATTCTTGCCCGCCAAGCCCCGCTCGACGGCGTCCGTGAACACGCGGGTGCCCAGATCATCGTCAGCACCTACGGCTTGGGCTCGACCGCTTTCGAGGCCATCGGCTCCCAATGGGATTCATTCATGGAAGTCCACTTCCCCGAAGGCTGAGCGGGACGGTTCAGCGCTGCGTGGTTCCCGCGGGCGCCGATTTCGCTACAGAGCCGAGTCCCCAAGCCGGGGCCAGGGAGTATCTTCCAACGTTTCGACACCCTGATTAAACTTCCGCAAGAGCTCAAGGAGCTGCTGACGCTCTTTTTCGGGCCAATCCCCCACCACACCACGCAACCCCTCTTCGTTGCTTGCCCGCGTCTGGATCAGGGCCGCCAACCCATCCGCCGTCGGAGCAACCCGGCGGGCAACCTCCCCCGCCATCCCCTGCACATACTCCACGTGCCCCGAGCGGAGCAGGGCTCCGAGCTGTCGATGCACGGTTGAGCTGTCAAGGCGCAGGGCCTGGGAGAGTTCCTTGAGCGTCATCGGTTCCACGAGTTCAAGCCTGCTCAGCAACAGGTAGGCCGAACGTTCAATCATGGGCGTTTCCCGCGGGTGGGGACGGAGCTGATATCGAGACAGGAGCATGAGCTCGTACTGCATCTGCTGGACCGTGTCGCTGGCGTCCGTCATGTTTCTCCCTGGGTATGGGCGGGCTTCCGTTTCCAGTTTAGCAAGTAGTTGCGTCATACAAATTGCTTGCATTGAGCAAATGAGTTGTACGATACATAAGCGCCTTTCTGTGCGCCGTATTCCCTTGTTCAGGAGCCCAGTGAGTCAGATCAGTTCAACACCCCGCACAAAATCGCCCTCCCCCAGAGCCGCCGTCGCCGTCCTGGCCTTCGTTGGCATCGTTGCCTCACTCATGCAGACCATCGTGGTGCCGCTGATCCCCCAGCTTCCGTCGCTGTTGCACACCTCCGCCACGAACACCTCGTGGATCATCACGGCGACCCTGCTGGCAGGAGCCATTGTCACTCCCATTGCGGGCCGCTTGGGCGACATCTTCGGCAAGCGCAAGGTGCTCGTTATCTCGCTGGCCCTGCTCGTGGCCGGCTCGGTCATCTGCGCCCTCACCGACTCACTGGGCCTGATGCTGGCAGGCCGGATCCTGCAGGGGTTGGCCATGGGTGTGATCCCGCTGGGAATCAGCATCCTGCGCGACGAGCTCCCCCGCGAAAAGGTTGGCTCCGCCGTAGCCACCATCAGCGCCACCATGGGTGTCGGCGGGGCCATTGGCCTCCCGATTTCGGCGCTGATTGCACAGAACGCGGACTGGCATGTCTTGTTCTGGGCAGCTGCCGGGCTCGCCGTGGTGGCCCTGATCCTTGTTCTCGTCCTCATCCCGGAGTCCACATTGCGCACCCCGGCCAAGTTCGACGGCGTGGGTGCGGCAGGTTTGGCCGCCGGCCTCGTGGCGCTGCTGCTGCCCATCACCAAGGGTGCGGACTGGGGCTGGGGAAGCCCGTTGACGTTGGGTCTTTTTGGTGCGGCCGTGGTCATCTTGGTCTTGTGGGGCATCTTTGAGCTGCGCATCTCCGCCCCCTTGGTTGATCTGCGCGTCTCCGCCCGCCCCCAGGTGCTCTTTACCAACCTTGCCTCCATCGCCGTCGGCTTCGCCATGTACGCCATGAGCCTTGCCTTCCCGCAACTGCTGATGGCACCCAGCGCCACCGGGTATGGGCTGGGGCTCTCCATGGTTCAGGCTGGCTTGGCGATGGCACCGGGCGGCTTGGTCATGATGGCACTCTCCCCCGTCTCGGCGCGCTTGTCAGCCCGCCGCGGACCGAAGGTGACGCTGATCGCCGGCGCCGTTGTCATTGGCGCCGGCTATGTTCTTGCGTTCTTCCTGACGGACGCCGTCTGGCAGGTCATTGCTGCCGGCATGGTGATCGGCGCAGGCATCGGTTTGGCGTACGCCGCCATGCCGGCCCTGATCATGGGTGCCGTCCCCCTCAAGGAAACCGGCGCCGCCAACGGCTTGAATTCACTGATGCGCGCCGTAGGCACCTCCACCTCGGCCGCCGTGATGGGTGTGGTCCTGGCCAATATGACCATGCCGATCGGGCCGGCAACCGTGCCAACCTTGGCAGGTTTCCACACCACTTTTGCCATCGCCATCTTCGCGGCGCTGGCAGCCATTGTGCTGGGCGCCCTCATTCCGCGAAAGCAGAAGGCCGCCGAGGAGGCGCCGAGCGAGCCCAAGGTGTTGGTCGACGCACAAGGCTAAGTGCAGCCTCCCACAAGCAAAGTGTTCCCTCGTTCAGGATCTTTACGTCCCGGAGCGGGGGGACACTTTCTTGCCGCTGGCTTGGGTGAGGCAAGCAACGCCGTCGTTCTTCTCACACGGTGTCATGCCGGGACACAAAGACTGGCAAAATGGAACAATGCCCACCCCAGAAACCGTCACGGATCTCATCGCGCCAGCGCACACCGCACCCGGCGCCCCTGCCCTGCAAAGTGAATTCTCCTTTGAGGTGACCACGCGCCTGAATGACACCTGCGCGCCGGACGACGCCGCTGTTGAACGTAACGGCGGGAAATTCCAGGGCCGCACGGGCGTCATCACCACCCCGCACGGCATCGTCAAGACCCCGGCGTTCATCGCCGTGGGCACCAAGGCGACCGTGAAATCCGTCCTACCGGAATCCATGACGGACCTTGGCGCACAGGCGCTGCTCTCCAATGCCTACCACCTGTACCTGCAGCCCGGCGCAGACATCCTGGACGCGGCCGGCGGACTCGGCAAGTTCATGAATTGGCGGGGCCCCACCTTCACCGACAGCGGCGGATTTCAGGTCATGAGCCTGGGCTCTGGCTTCAAGAAGGTCATCAATATGGACGCCGCGGCAGCATCCCCGCATGCCGGAGCCGATGATTCCGTGGCCGTGGGCAAGGAACGCCTGGCCCACATTGACGACGACGGCGTCTGGTTCAAGTCTCACCTCAACGGCGACATGCACCGATTCAGCCCCGAAATTTCCATGCAGGTCCAGCACAAAATCGGCGCCGACATCATGTTTGCCTTCGATGAGCTCACCACACTGTTGAACTCACGTGGATACCAGGAAATGTCGCTTGAGCGCACGCGCCTGTGGGCCCTGCGCTGCATCGACGAGCACTTCCGGCTCACCGAGGAACGTGTGGGCAAGCCGTACCAGGCACTGTTCGGCGTGATCCAGGGTGCCCAATATGAGGACCTGCGACGCAAGGCCTCCCACGATCTCGGTGCCATGAACTTCGACGGCTACGGGATCGGCGGGGCATTGGAGAAGGAAAACTTGGGCACCATTGTGCGCTGGTGCTCCGAGGAACTGCCGGAGAACAAGCCGCGCCACCTTCTTGGCATCTCCGAACCGGATGACATTTTCACGGCGATCGAAAATGGGGCAGACACCTTCGACTGTGTCTCCCCCACGCGTGTTGCCCGCACCTCGGCGTTTTACACCCCGGACGGCCGCTTCAACCTGTCCGGGGCCAAGTACAAGCGCGATTTCACTCCCCTGTCCGAGGAGTGCGATTGCTACACCTGCGAAAACTACACCCGCGCGTACATCCACCACCTGTACAAGGCCAAGGAAATGGTCTCGGCAACACTGATCTCCATCCACAATGAGCGCTTTGTGGTGAAAATGGTCGACGACGCCCGGCTCGCCATCGAGGACGGCACGTTCTTCGCGTTCAAGGCGGAGACACTGCGCCGGTACTACCCGAACAGGTAAACGGCCGCCCTCCAGCCCCGAAACTGCTAGGCCACGGAGGCCGTGTAGCTCGGCTCGTTGCGCTTGAACCACCGAATCACCAAGGTGGTGACGGGAATGAACAGGAACTCCACGGCGGTCTTGTAAACAAAGCCCACCACCACGTAGTTGGCGAACATCCCGAAGCCCACGATCCCGATGACAGGGGCAGCAATGGCGCAGAAGATCAGGGTGTCAACGAACTCACCAACACCACTGGAACCCATAAGGCGCGCCCACAGCTTCCGCTCGCCCTGGCGGGCCTTGAGCCGGACCATGATCCAGGAGTTGATGGTCTGCCCGGCGAGGAATCCAAGGAGACTGGCCAGCACGATCTGCGGCACCGGACCCAGCGCGACTTCCAAGGCTTCTTGTTTTGCCATGCCGAAATCATCGGTGAAGCCGGGCAACGCGATGATCACCCAGTAGCACAGGGACGCGAAAACCGAGAGGACAAAGGTGGTCACAATGGCTTTGCGCGCCACCTTGAACCCGTAAATTTCACTGATAACATCGCCCAAGATGTAGGCGAACGGGAAGAGGAAGAACCCTCCATCGGTCACGATCGGACCGAAGAGCACGCCCTTGGATGCACCGATGTTCGAGAGAATGACGATCACCGCCATGGCCGCCAGCAGGATCCCAAAGTATGGGCTGCCAACAGCGGCGAAAATGGGGGCGCTTTTAACTGGGGTTGCCGAAGCATTGCTTTGCAGCGGGGACATGATAGGTCTCAAATTTCTTTTGTTTAAGTGGTTTGCTCATACCGGCATCCCCGGAGGAGGCTACTGGTCGGCTGTATTATCACTGGACCCGTCTGCACCCGGGCCACCCCCAATTCTGCCATGCGCTGCACTTTCTGCCCACAAGGGTGCCATAAGGGCTAGGCTGAATTGGAACGCCGAATGCCACAGCAAGGACGCGAGGAGTTACGCACATGAGGTACTGGTGGGTCAGCCACGGACGCAATTACGAGTCAGCAATCGACGATGGAATCCTCTGGAGCTGTCCGGATCCTGAGGCCGAGGCGGAACGGGAAATCATCAAGGAGCTCAACAAGGGCGATGTGGTGTTCAACTACTTTGGCCCCTACGTGCGGGCCGTGAGCGTGGTCGCTGAAAAGTGGCAGGAAGCGCCTCGCCCCGAAGGCTTTGAAAAGCAGCTGGAGGAACCCGACCTTGGCTGGTTGGTGCGCACACACCCCCTGGCCCAAAACCTGCAGCTGCACCGCCAACGCGCAGCGGACATCACGGCAGAGGGTGGCCCCGGGCCGTTCAACGCAGCCGGAAAACCTATGCAGCGCTACATTTCAGCACTCTCCCCTGAAGAAGGCCAGGAACTACTGGCAGAGGCCGGCGTGACGGCCCCGCAATCGTCAGCTACCAGCCTTCGCGGCCTGCCCGGCAGCGTGTGGGGAGCCGATGAACCGGATGAAAAAACCTTAACAACCATTCGTCTGGAACAGGCCTACCTGCGCAAGAACCTGCTGCGGGGACGCCTTACGGCACCGTGCGCGCTTTGCGGAGAACAGTACCCCGCCCGGTTGCTGATTGCTGGTCACATCAAGCCGCGTCCCGAGTGCAACGACGACGAACGCATGGACTACGAGACCAACGCCATGCTCACCTGCGCACTGGGCTGCGACGCACTCTATGAGTGGGGCTACATCGTGGTGGGGCCTACAGGTCAGATACAGGCCGGCCAGCCGGCAGAAACACCGCGCATCGAGGCCGCCGCTGAAGCATTGGTAGGTGGCAACTGCGCTGCCTTCGATGAGCACACCGCAAAAGCCTTCGCCGAAAACAAGCGGCTCATGCTCGAGCCACAGCCGTAACCTCGCACCTCAGCCAGGGAACCCTGCGGGGTTCCCTGGCCCATCCCGCTCAGCCCTAGTTCTCGAACGTGAGGATTTCCGCCGCCCGGCTCCAGCCTTCGACGGCGTCGAAGCGTGCCGCCTGCTCCTCGCTGGCGACCAGGAATAAGGTGTCGGCCCCGTGCGTAAAGGCTTCCTCGCCCAAGCCGGCCACCATGGCCTGTTCCAGCGCGTGAACCAATTCTTCGTGGCCCTCATCAACACTCAGCTCAGCCAGCACGGCCAGCTCCTCACCGAGGCTGAGGCGGCCGCGGGCCACCGGCCGGTCAAACAAGGCCACCTCAACGAGGTCGTAATTCTCCATCGGGGCCTCGGCCAGGTTGGCGTCGGGTGGCAGATCGGGCACCAGGTCAAGCGTGTCCGTCTCGGCATTCAGGAGCACCTGGCGCCCCGCTGCCCGCAGTCCCAGCGACTGAGCAAAGTGAGTCGCCGCATCGGCGTCATCGGTCACAAGGACCAGACTGCCGGAAGCCGCCTCAGAAGCAGCAGATGAATCAGGATCGCCTGGCCACATCATGACGCGCTGGGCGCCAACCGTGACGACGCCACCGGAAACCTCAGATTCCAGATCTCGCACGGCAGCCCACGCGGGTGCCCAGTCGTAAAATGCATCCTGCCAAAAGGCCATGTCATCCCCTATTTCTCTCAGCGTCACCGCAAATTCAGGCCACAGGCGGGTCGGGAAAATAATCCTCTCGCATGCACAACCCAAGCATAGACACGCCCGGCTCAAGTTCTTGATATTTGAGATTCTTGCAATTTTGATTGCTTTTTTAATATTTCTGCAATCATAATTGCAGAGTGACCCAAATAACACCTGATGCCGCCGTGGCGCCTGAACCCACCGCACCGGCCCGCATGGACCCCACCGGTCCCGGCATTGACTGGCTGGATGACATCATGGCCGGCCTGCCATTGTCCAAGGCGCAGAACCGCGTGGCAGAGGTGATCATTCGCAACCCGCAGCTTGCCTCTTACGCGGAAATAGCCGAGATTGCCGACCGCGCCGAGGTCAACAATTCAACCGTCGTGCGCGCAGCCCAGACATTGGGTTTCCAGGGCTGGCCGGATCTGCAGCGTGAATTGCGCTCCCGCTATCTCGTGAAAATATCCACCGAAGACACGCTGGTGCAGCACGGCGAGCACAGCAGCCCGCTGCGCGCAGCCCTGACACGGGACATGGAAAATCTGCGCCTGACGCTGGAAGCGAATGCGCCGGAGGAGGTGGAAGCGGCCATCGCCACCTTGGCCGCGGCCCGCTCCATCTTGGTCCTTGGCCACGGATCCTATGCAGCGCCGGCCAGCGTCATGGCGCACCTGGGCGCCACCATGGGATACCCCATCACGCTGGAAAGCAGAGGCGGCGTCCACCTCGTGACGAGCACCAACACGCTGGGCCCCGGTGATGTGCTGGTCGTCATCAACATTTGGCGCTCGATTGGCCAGATGATCGCCGCAGCAGAGGCCGCGCACCGGGCCGGCGCCACCATCATCGCTATCAGTGACATGCGCCGCGGCCGCCTGGCAACGATCGCCGAGCACCTCCTGGTTGTCCCTTCCGAAGGGATCGCCTTCTTCCAATCGGTCACGGCCACCATAAGCGTTGTGTACGGCCTCCTCGCCGGCATGCAGGCAGCCCATCCGGAGCGCAGTCGCGAAACCATCCGCCGCTCGCAGCAACTCTGGAAAGACCTCGACATCCACCTGGACTAGCACCAGCATTTTTCACCGCACTCATTTCAAGGAATCCCACCATGAGCCCCACCCGTACCACCCCAGCGTCAGCCGCCCTTCATGCGGAACTCGCGTCCGGCGTCGAACTTTGGCGTGAAAAAGTCCACGCCCTAGCCCGAGACATCCATGCCAACCCGGAGCTGTCCTTTGAAGAAGTCCGCGCATCCACGGCCATCGCCGCGTTGCTGCGCGAGGGCGGCTTCGAGATCGAGACAGGCACCTCGGGACTGCCGACGGCGTTCACCGCCACCATGGGCAGCGGCGAACTGACCGTTGCCTTGTGCATCGAGTACGACGCCCTCCCCGGGATTGGCCACGCCTGCGGGCATAACTTGATCGCCGGCGCCTCCGTGGCCGCGGCTCTGGCTCTGGGCCCGCTCGCGGACAGCCTAGGCATCACACTCAAGGCGATCGGCACGCCCGCCGAGGAGCACGGAGGCGGCAAGGCGATCATGCTGGATGCCGGCGCGTTCGACGGCGTGGGGCTGGCATTGATGGTCCACCCTGTTCAGGACGGGATCACCTACAACCCTGCCGGGACCAGCGCCCAGGCCGTGGGCCGGTACCGGGCCACGTTCACGGGGAAGGCGGCCCACGCCGCAGCAGCCCCGCACCTTGGCGTCAACGCCGCGGACGCCGCCGTGCTGAGCCAGGTGGCCGTGGGCCTGTTGCGCCAACAGATTCCCGGTGACCATCGCATTGCCATGTACGTTGCCGAGGCCGGGCACGTCACGAACATCATTCCCGAAAAGGCGGTCGTTGAATTCGAGTGCCGCGCGTTCACCCTGCACGAATACGAATCCCTCCTGGTCCGGGTCCGCCGCTGCTTCGAGGGCGCGGCTTTGGCGACCGGCACGGAACTGACCATTGAATCCACCGAGCCCCTGTATGAACCACTAACCCAGGACGACGATCTGGCCGCACACTGGACGGCGGCCATGGATTTCTTTGGCAAGGACACCTCCCCCGCGGCAGGTCTGGGCGGCGGCTCCACCGACATGGGCAATATCTCCCAGGTCATCCCCAGCCTGCATCCATGGTTGAGCATCCCCGGCGCGGACGTGCCCATCCACTCCCACGCCTTTGCGGCGCTGGCCGATACCCCGGAGGCGTACACGGTCATGTTTGAGGCCGCTACCGCCCTCGCCTGGACCACAGCCGACGCCGCCACGAACCCCCCGCAACGCCAGCGCTTCATCGAAGCCGCTTACACCCCGGCCACACCCAACAAGACTGAGGTAACCGCACCATGAGCACCCGAATCGCACCTGCAAAAGCAGGCCTGAAGCACACCCTGCCCATCGCGGCGCTGGCGATTGTCATCGCCGTGGCCGTGCAGTTCATCGGATCCACCAAGATCAACGTTGGCATTGGTTCAATCGTCATCTTCCCCATGGTGTGGGGACTGATCGTGGGCCTGCTGATCTCCATTCAAAAATTCAAGCCGCTGGGCCTTGACCTGCAGAAGGTGGCCTCGGCACTGGTGGGCGTTGCCGTCATGCTGCTGGTGGCCCGCTTGGCCTTCAATATTGGACCCAGCCTTCCCGTCCTAGTCAAGGCCGGCCCCGCCCTGTTGCTACAGGAGATCGGCCACCTCCTGGGTACCGTCTTCCTTGCCCTGCCCCTCGCCGTTCTGCTGCGCATGGGCAAGGCAACCGTCGGCGCCACGTTTTCTCTTGACCGCGAGCCCTCCTTCGCCATGGTCTCGGAAAAGTACGGAGCGGATTCCGATCAGTACCGCGGTGTCCTGGCCATGTACGTTTTTGGCACGCTCTTTGGCGCCGTCTTCATCACCCTGCTGACCTCCCTCGTGGCCAACTGGGGCATCTTCAACCCGCTGGCCCTGGCCATGGGCTCGGGCGTGGGTTCAGGTTCCATGATGGCCGCCTCCGCAGCCAGCATCATCGAAGCCTACCCGGGCGATGAGCAGGCCATTCTTGGCATGGCGGCCGTCTCCAACCTGATCACCACCATCCTTGGCGTCTACGTTGGCATCTACGTTTCACTCCCCCTTGCCGACAAGTTCTACAAGCTGCTCACCCGCAAGGGCCGCGCCGAGGCTGCTGCTTCTGCTTCTGTGTCCGTCCCCGTCACCCCCGCGGACGACGACGTCAACCGCGACTTCCGCGAAAAGGTGGCCCAGTCCTCGGCCGAGGTCAAGCTACCGCTGTGGCTCTCGCTGAGTGTGCTGACCATTCTGGGCCTGGCCACGGCATCAGTGGCCGCTAAGGGATTGCATTGGAACGTCGTTGGCGGCTACGCAGTCCTCATGGCACTGGTGCTACTTGGTCTCTTCCTTGGCAAGGTGTCCCGCAAGGTTTCTGCCATCATTTGGATCACCACCATCGGCGCCTACATTTCCAGCCCGTGGTTCTTCGCCGCGGATTGGCTGACCGAACTGGTCTCTGCCGTCGACTTCCTCTCGATTGCCACCGTCATGCTGACTCTGGCCGGCCTTTCGCTGGGCAAGGACGTGCCGCTGCTGAAAAACATCGGCTGGAAAATCATCCCCGTGGGCCTCGTGGCGATCACTGCCTCATTCATGCTTTCCGTGGTCATTGCCGAGTTCGCACTCGGATACTGGTCGTAGCCGCTAGCATCGAGCCATGACCTCTTGGCAGCCGGACGTCCTCGGCACGGACTTTGAACAGCTCACCCTCGATCTTCCTGCCGGGTCGCCGGCGACGCTGGTCCGCTACGTTGGCACCGCGCCGCAATGGACCCCGTCGTCCCTGAGCGGCGCGGACATCCTTTACGTCCACGGCTGGTCCGATTACTTCTTCCAGCACGAACTGGCGGAATTTTGGCACCGAACGGGCGCGAATTTCTACGCCTTAGATCTTCACAACTATGGTCGCAGCCTGCGCCCGGGCCAGATCCCGGGCCAGGTTTCTTCCCTTACCGAGTACGACGGTGACATCGCCGCCGCGCTTGCGGCGATGGGACGCAGCGGGGTACCGGAGGAGGTCATGCCGCTTCCAACAGTCGAGGAGGCCGCGGATCCGTGGACCTTCGAAATCGCGTTTTTGGAGGAAGCCCGGCACCGTCTCAGCGCGGCCTTTGATGCGCTGGCGGGCCGGGATCATCCGGAAGATCATCCGGAACCGCCGAGGGAACGGCCACTGGTGCTGTTGGGCCATTCAACCGGCGGGCTCACCCTGAGCCTGTGGGCCGCGCGGCACCCGGGCGCGGCAGCCGCCGTCGTTCTTAACAGTCCTTGGCTGGAGTTTCAGGCCAGCGAGGTGGGCCGGGCAATGATGGCCCCGCTCATCCAGGCGCGAACCAAGTTCAAGCCGCTGACGCCACTGCCGGGCATTGATCCGGGTTTCTACACGCGGGCCGTGTCCAAGAAGTACGACGGCGAGTGGGAGTACGAATCGCAGTGGCGACCTGACCGCGGTTTCCCGGTGACGCCGTCGTTCCTGAATGCGGTGTTCCAGGGTCAGGCTCAGGTGGCCCGCGGTTTGGGCGTTCAGTCTCCGGTACTGGTCATGCTTTCGGACAAGAGCTACCTGCAACCCAAGTGGTCCTCCACCGCACTGGCCGCAGATGTTGTTCTGAACGTGGATGCCGTGGCCAAGCGAGCCCTTGATCTGGGCAGCCATGTGACTCTGCACAGGATTCCCGGTGCCTTCCATGACGTGTTCCTGTCACCGGCCCAGACCCGGGTGCAGGCCTACGCCGGGATGGGCCGCTGGGTCGAAGCCGTCTTGGATACCGCAGCCCAACGCCGCTGGGAGGACCGGGCGTTGCGAGCCGGCGAAGCCTGACTGACAATCCTGCGCACCGTTAAGATCAAATGGTGCGCAGGAATCATCGGCATACCTCCGCCGTTGCACACCGTGGAAGCCTAAACCGACTCTCAAGCAGCATCGAAAGGAACCAGCACCATGAGTTCAACCATGAAGGCCATGACGTACGCACAATACGGCGGCACCGAGGTCTTGGAACAAACCCAGCGACCAACACCCAAGGTTGCCCCCGGCGCTGTCCTGATTCGGGTCAAGGCTGCCGGCGTCAACCCCGTGGACTGGAAGATCATGTCCGGCGCACTGGACGGGCTCATGGACGTCAACTTCCCTGTCACACCGGGCTGGGACGTTGCAGGAATCGTGGAAGCTGTGGGCTTTGATACCCCGGATTTCCAGGTTGGTGACGAGGTTTACTCCTACGGCCGCCGCGACACCATCCAGGGTGGAACCTTCGCCGAACTTGTAGCTCTCCCGGCCGCCATCGTGGCCCATAAACCCGCATCGTTGAGCTGGGAGCAGGCCGCCGCACTCCCCCTGACGGGCATGACGGCCCAGCGCACACTCGACGCCTTGGGTGTGGCAGCGGGCCAAACCCTATTGATCCACAATGGTTCCGGCAGCGTGGGACGCACGGGCATCCAGCTCGCTGTCCACGCGGGTGTGCGCGTCATCGCCACAGGATCTATCCGGAATCACGATCGCCTGCGCGAGCTTGGCGCCGAACCCGTGGAATACGGCCCCGGGCTGGTGGAACGCGTCCGCGCTTTGGTTCCCGATGGCGTCGACGCCGTTGCCGATTTCACCGGCGACGTTTTGACGGACACCCTGGCTCTGCTCAAACCAGATGGCCGGCATGCGTCCATTGCCGATTGGACCGTCCTGTCCCACAGCGGGCAATACATCTGGGTCCGTCCCAGCACGGAGGAACTGGAGCGCCTGAGCCTGCTCGTTGAGGACGGCACCCTCAGCGTTGACGTGGCCCAAACGTTCCCGTTGCAGGAAGCCGCCAAAGCGTTCGAGGCAAGCATGTCCGGACACGGCGCGGGCAAGATCGTCCTGACAGAATTCACCGCCTAGGCACCACCCTCTTTCGACGCTCGCTCACTTATGGGGCACTTTCGGCCGACGCTCGCTCACATTGTGTGAGCGAGCGTTGTGAAAAAGTGCCCCGCATGTGAGCGAGCGTTGTGGGTGTGGCGTACCGTGCTGTGCATCACCATCGCCACCATGCAGACCAGCGCCGCACCGGCTTTGGCGCTACCTTTAAGGGAACCCTCCCCCGCGAACCCCAAGGAATGCAGTGGCCAAGAAGCCCAAGAGCACCAAAAAGTCCAAATTCGGCAACCCCGCGAAAGCGGCTGCGGATGCGGCGACGCGCACTGCCGTAAGGCCGTCGGCCGAGGCCCGCCTGGAGCGTGCCATGGAGGCTCTGTCGCCGGGCTTTGTTTCCTGGCTGGAATCCCAGGGCCGCCCGGACAAATCGATCGACATGAGCCTGCTGATTCTGGACGACTTCTTCGACATGTACCGCATTGTGGAGCCGCACATGGATCCCACTGCTCTAGTACCTGCTGCCGTTCAGGAAGTCATGGACGTGATGGCCGATGCCAACCCCGTGGGCGTCATGGGCATGCGCAGCGGTGTGCGAGATTACGTGAACTACCTCGGTCATGCCCACCTCTGGAGCGGTGCACCGGAGGACCTGACCATGGTCCTCGAGGTGTGCAACCAGACCGGCGGGGCCGGCGCGGACTTCGACGGCGGCGAAATCTCCCCTGAGGACTGGGAGTTTGCCGACGTTTTCATTCCTGAGCTCAGCCGGGAGGAATTGCTTGAAACGGCCGCGAATTCACCGCTGTGGCAGAACTCGCTTGCGCTGCTTGCGTGGCTGGGCGACGGTCGTGAACTGACCGCCGAAGGCTCCATGGAAGCCACCCCGGACGCCTTGGCCGCCCTGGCCCACACCGGGATCGGGAAGCTCGCCGCCGCAGCCACGCTCAGCACACCCGAGGACCACAATGCCGCCAGGTTGGACCTCTACTGGGAACTGTTGAACGTGGCCGGTCTGGTCGCAGTCGATGACAACCAGCTCCACCCCACCCCGGAGGCCCGGGACCTTGGCACCGAGGATGGAATGCTCGCGGCCATGCGTGACCTCATGGGCCACTTCATCTACATCGTCACCCTCGAAGGTTCCGAGGAGGGCGTCTATGAGGAATGGCACCTGGACATGGCCGACTGGCTGACGCAGGCCGCCTCCGAGGCCCCGCCCGAGGCCGATTTGCTCATCGCTGCCCTCGCGGAGCCCGACGCCGCCGACCCCGACGTGCTGGCGATTGCCCAGAACATCGCGCACTGGGCCGAGGAGGGCCTGGTCACCGTGGGCGAATTCGTCCAGGTGCCGCCCGCCTGGCGCCCCGATGTCTTCGACCTGCTCAAGGACGACTTCACCATCAACGCCACCGGCCCCGGTGCCGACGCGCTGGAGTTACCCGAACAGGACTGATTTTCCCAAGCACGACGGCGGTGGGCGCCTT
>JBKKBD010000169.1:0-13652 GCA_046714315.1 Specibacter sp. | reverse complement strand
ACCGGGCAGCAGTGTTCCTGCGGTGCCGGGCCAGACATAAACCAGGGGTGAGAGTCCTGCGAGGGCGTCGTTGATAACGACTCCGTTCAGGGTCACGTTTCCGGTGTTCGTCGAGGTGAAGGTGTAGGTGACGACTTCGCCGGCCAGTGGTGGGTTCTGTACGGCCGAGTCATCAGCAGTTTTGGTAAACGTCATCGCCGGGGCAGACTCTGAAGGTACTCGCGCATCGTCAGTTGCAGTCACAGGTGGCCCAGTAGAGGGATTTCCTGTGACGTCGGCGGTATTCGATATGAAGCCTGCGTCAACGTCGGTCTGGGTAACGGTATAACTGGCCGCGCACTGCAAAGTTTCGCTCGGCGCCAAATTTGCGGGTTGGTTTGGGTCGCAAACCAGCGGCGACATCTGCCCGGAACCGCTAAAGGCGCTCTCGGCTATGGTCACATCAGTCAGGGGCTCGTTGCCAGTGTTGCTGGCCACGAACGAATAGTTGATCGTTTCACCGAGAATTAATGTGCTCTTGTCCGCACTTTTTACTAGATCAATTGCAGGTAGTCTGGCCTTATTTGTGAAGACGCAGTAAGCGGCAACACCTTTTGATGAGCCTGTGGGGAGTGCGAAAGTACCTGTTGTCCCCGTTCCTTGAGCAATCTCAGTGTCGGTATTCCTATCACGGCACATCCACGATGTTTCATAGGCGCCTTGTAGTGCGCCAGAGCCGCTTTCGGTGATCGTGTACTGATTGTCAGCTAGGACCAAAACGGGGCCCGCAACTTGCGGCTGAAGTCCCTTAGTATTTCCAGTCGTTGTCGCCGTATTTCCCTTGCTGATCCCACCACCGGTAACACTGAGGGTTACTTGGTCGCTAGGGTTGCTGCGCCCGTCCGAGAAGTCCTTAGCAACTTCGATCGTATTGGGTGAGGCACATGAAGCTAGGTCAACGGATCCCGTGCTTGTAAATGGTGCGCTACTGATGACCGCGCCCGTGGTCGGATTGACCTGATAGACCGTATTTCCGCTCGAAACATGCAAATAGCCGGTCCCGGCAAATGCAATGCCGTTGAGTGCCTGATTCGCTGGCGTGGCAATATTTGCCAATTCTGTACCTGTGACCGTAATCGTGCTACCCGCTGTTGCTGGGATTTGCTGGTCGATTACCGTGATGGTGTTTGATCCGGTAGTACCGCCGCCGACGACGTATAGCATTCCTTGGGTGTCGAAGGCCCAGTCGCCGTTATTGCCCGCAGATGGAATCAACCCAGTTGCAACCAACCCCATTGAGGTATTTGTGGTGGTGTTGAAGCCATAGATATTGATCCGGCCGCTAGTAATTCCGCCGTAGTAGTAATGGCCATTGGCTGGGTTTATGCCACCATGCGTCGTGGATGCGCTGGCTACGCCTGCGCCGAGTTTGCTTGTCGTGGCAGTTGCTGCATCCCACCGGTAGATGTCTCGTGCTGTCCCCGAATTGGCCGGTAGCACTCCAATGGCCGCTGAGCCATCCGCGTTAAGGCCGAGGCCGTTCAGCGCTCCGGTGGCCGAGGGTATATTGAAATTGCCTACACTCGTTTGGGTGCCGGTAGCAATGTTAACCTGCCAGATATTTCGAGGCGAGGCTCCTTGGATTGAGTAGACCGACGTGCAATCAAGAGCTGGTGCCGCATAGGCCGGCTGGACTGTCGACGGAATTGCGATCAGTGCCGTTGTGGCTACAAGAGAACCGACCACAGTGAGTGCGGCCATGCGTTTGCTGCCGTTTCTAAATCTGTGCCGAAGGCGTAGTCTATTTGTGAAAATTTCATATAGCTTGGTCAAGCGATCCCCATCATCGGTGGCTAACGGCAACAATTTTCCGGCGCATGCAATGCACAGTTTGACATTACGGTAGTTTGCGTGTTAAGAGAAATTAGAATGCAGTCCAAATGATAACGATTGGAACACTGAGTTAACAAAACGGGGCAGACCCGTCCGTGGAATTTTGACAGCGCATTGCAGAACCACAGCGCCGATATCCTGATGGTTTGGGAACCTAAGGTCTAAAAGAAACAAGCGGCTAGCGACTCTTATATAGGTGCCGTGTCTCCATAGCTAGACCGTGTGGTTATCACCCAGCCCTTCGACTTGCAGGGGTCTTGTCTCCCTGATGGTGAGTGTTTGTTACGGAAAGTTGACACAAGCTCCACGATTTTGATTCTCTGCTCGCTCTTAGGCAGTTCGCCGGGGCACCGGTTTCATAGCCGGGGATAGTGTTCGGCGCCACCAGGTCTGTGCCATCCGTTGTTACGTGTCCCTCCCGATACAAAAGGCTATGACTAACAGTTGGTGAGTCAAAATGGGTTCCAGAATTTAGGGCCGGGTTCGTTGGTTCGAATCCGGGGGGCCCAAGACACCCAACAACATCCCTAAATCACTGTTCCACTAGCAACCTCGAGCGGTCCCAAGATTACTTGTTATCGCAGAACCCTTCGGATTACTGGGTCGGGATCCAGACGCGCATCGCCGCATGGCTGCGGTTGCCCCATCGGAAGTAGGGGACCAGGGTGAGCGGGCCCAATTTCCGGTCCTCTGATGTGGTGGTTTGATGCTGGCTCGAGTATAAAGGGCCGCTGGTCGAGGGGCGCGCCATTCCTCCGCTGGCGGTGATGGCAGGGGTATCCAATCCGTCAGGTGCCATAGTGACTTCGAGTTGGGTTCCCTTAGGGAGGTAGACGTCTTGGACGTCAACATCCGCCGGCAGATCTGCCTGCTCCAAGGCGTAGATAATCGGCCCGTGCCGCACGGCCATGGTCCCGCGTGATGCGTCCAGACGCGGATGCGGCAGGTCGATCACCGGAGTGGCCTTGAAGTCCAGTTCGATGGAACTGTTCACCGAGCTCGGCTCAATTACCAGATATCCGTCCACCACCGCGGGGCGAGCTGATACGCCGTCGATCTTCACTGAATACTCGTCCACCCAGGCCGGGACTCGAAGCCGAAGCTCGATGCTGAGGGGGCGATCGAGGGTGAGGCTCACGCGTCCGTCCCAGGGATACTCGGTGCTGACCGCCGCGACAGGGCTGTCCGCGTCATTCCCCAAGACCAAGTTCCCGTCGCTGTAGAGGTGGACCTGAACACCCCGATCATCGCTGGTGGCCGCGTAGGTGTCGAGCGAGGCGATGAGGCGGGCGAGGTTCGGCGGGCAGCAGGCACAGCCGAACCACGAGAGTCGGCTGGAGGAGGCATTCTCATCGGAGATGTGCCCCTCCCGCAGTTGCAGTCTGTTGACGTAGAAGAACTCGGTGCCAGAGATGGAGGTCGAAGCGGCTATCACGTTGTAGAGACCGCGTTCCATTTCGTCGGCGAACCGTGCCTCGCCCGTGCGCAGCAGCATCCGCCAGTTCCACATGAAATTGGCGATCCCCGCACACGTCTCGGAATAGGCCCTGTCCGGTGGCAATTCATAGGGGTCGCCGAAGGATTCACCCCGATGGCGGGATCCTAGTCCGCCGGTGATGTACATCTTCTGGCTGTGGACGCTCACCCAGATTCTCTCGAGTGCGTCCTCCAGCTCGGCGTCGCCCTCCTCGATCACCAAATCCGTGGCACCGGCAGTCAGATACAACTGCCGAACAGCATGGCCGACGGCGTCGGTGGCTTCCCGGATCGGCTCGTGATCCAGGAAGTAGTCAGCTCCGAAATGGTCCGGACCCATGGTTTGGTAGCCGCGCGCGTCGATGAAGTGCTTCGCCAGCCGCATGAACCGGCGTTCCCCGGTAAGCCGCCAGAGTTCCACCAAGGCCGTCTCAATTTCAGGGTGCCCATCCAGGTCAGGCCGTTCTCCGGGCCCGAGCTCCAGCTCAACCAAGTCCACATACCGGATGGCGGTCTCCAGAAGATCACGCCTGCCCGTGGTCCGGGTGAACGCAATCGCTGCCTGGATTAGATGTCCCAGGCAGTACAGTTCGTGCGACCACCGCATGGACGTCAGTTTGTGCACTGAGCTGCCACCTTGCACCCACGTGTTGAGGTAGCCATCGGCGGCTTGCGCGCGTCCGATCAGCGAAATCACCTCATCGACAAACGCATCGTAGTCCGAGGTTCCCGTTCGGCCGATTTCCCAGGCGATCGCCTCGAGGGTCTTGTAGACATCTGAATCGGCGAAGGGCGGGCCACGGAAGGCGGCGGACGATTCTCCGATCAGCCTGCGGAAGTTGTCCACGGTTCCGCTTGCTTCGATCTGTTCAATGCAATGGGGGATTGTCGCGGACCTATTTAGCTCCTGCCACGATCCGAGAAAACCGGAATCGCTGAACCGCATGCTTCCCCGCGGCAGGGGCCGCACCGCGGTATTACTCGAGGGGGTCAGTCCGGTCGGGCCGTATCGCTCGGCGGTGAGTATCGGCATTGACGTACTCCTTCTAATGAAGTGATGGCGGTAAGAAGCGTGCAGGCGGAACCCTTGACTTCGGTCCGCGGTTTGAACAGTATGAGAAAGGTTGGGAAAGTTCAACGGAATATTTTTTCCCAGAAAGGTGTCCATGCGAGCGATCACCATTAACCACGTGGCCGAGGCTGCCGGCGTGTCCATCGGAACGGTTTCAAAAGCACTCAACGGAACCGGCAGGGTGTCATCCGAAACCCGAGAGCGGGTCCGTCGCGAAGCCGCGCGTCTGGGTTTCGTGCCGCGTACCCGAGCCGACTCGGGTGCGGCTGTTGATCTGGCCTATTCAGTCGGCGTACTCACTTCCGACAGCTTCGGGCGATTCACCATACCCATCATGCTGGGCGCCGAAGACACACTCGGCCCGGGTCGGGTCACGGTATTGATGTGCGATGGCCGCGGCGACGCCCTTCGTGAACGGTTCTACATCGACAGCCTGATGCGACGGCGAGTGGATGGAATAATCGTCACCGGCCGCGGCAACGACGCTAGGGAGCCGATTCAGGGAACCGGATCCGTTCCGGTCGTTTATGCGTTTGCACCCTCCACTGATCCTGACGACTATTCGATAGTCCCGAATAGCCAAAAGGTCGGCGCTCTCGCCATCGATCACCTGGTAGGAGGCGGAAGACGCCGGCTGGTTCAGATCACCGGACATGAGTCTCAGGCAGCCACCTCGGAACGGCACCGCGGCGCATCCGCCGCCCTGACTGCTCACGGGCTCCAATGGGCCGCGGCGCCTCAGTTCGGAGAATGGTCCGAACGGTGGGGGCGCGAAGCCGCAATTCGTCTAGTCCGGGACGGCGTCGATTTCGACGGCGCATTTTGCGGCAGCGACCAGATTGCGCGCGGATTCGTCACGGGGCTCCGAGAATCCGGCGTGGATGTACCCGGGCAGGTTGGCGTTGTCGGCGTCGACAATTGGGACGTCATGGTCGAGGCAGCCCGCCCGCCATTGACAACGATCGACCTGAATCTCGGTGAAATTGGTCGCCGCGCCGCCATGGTCATCATCAACGCGATCAACGGCGAGCAAGTCCCCAAAGGTTCCGAGAAAGTTGAACCTTCGCTCATCATGAGGGACTCCAGCGCCTCACCAGCACCGCTCACTTCGGCCACTCGATAGTCCGTGACATGCCAGCGCCGCTTTTCTCGAAGGAAACCATGAAGACCAGCACAGCCACTCGAATCACCGGCCCGATCACGCATCACGGAGAGGGCCCCTTCTGGGACATGCGGGCGGGCCGACTGCTCCTTGTGGACCTACTGGCCGGTGCCGTGGTCAGCCTCGACGCCGACGGAAACCTCCAGCGACACCCTGTGCCCAGCACGGTAGCGTGCTTGGTCAGGCGCCGACGCGGAGGCGGATTTGTCATCGCCACCGAGCGCGGCCTCGTCTTCGCGGAAGAAGACCTTCAAACGTTCTCGCCAGGGCCGGAGTTTCTCCTCGATGAGAAGACACGGCTCAATGAAGGCGGATGCGATCCGCACGGGCGCCTCTTCATAGGTTCCATGGCGTATGACGGCGCCGCGGGGCACGGCTCATTGTTTCGCATCACGGCAGACCGCACCGAAGCGGACGTCGCCGTATCAAAAGTGTCCATCTCCAACGGGCTGCAATGGTCAGCCGACGGAACGCGTGCGTTCTACATCGACACTCCAACTCGGCGCGTGGACGTGTTCGACGTCGATCCCAACGACGGCGGTTGGTCCAACAGGCGGGCCTTCATTGAAGTGGATAGCACGCCGGGTTTCCCCGACGGGATGGCAATCGACCAGGCCGACGGGCTCTGGGTTGCGCTTTGGGGTGGAAGCGCCGTCCACCATTACGACGCTCATGGCACGCTGGTCGAGGTTATTGAAGTTCCCGGCGTCTCCCAAGTCACTGCATGCGCCTTTGGCGGACCGGCCATGACCACTCTGTATATCACCACCTCAAGGGCTGGGCTCGCCGATGATGCGGAGCCCATGGCCGGATCCGTGTTTGCCGTGGAAACATCGCAGCCCGGCGCCCGCCTCCATGAATATGCCGGGTAAATAGCTCTTCAACTACACCGTTCCTGATGTGGTGCCGCAGCTAGGACTAGGGCTTTGTGACCTCGCCGGCCGGAATCGTGAAGGACCTGAAACAACTGTCCAAAAGGGCCAAGCCATCCGCAATCGGCAATCGTGGAGGCTCGATTTTTGCCGCCCTGACGCGGTTTCGTAATCGGGTTTGCTCGCGCAACCTCAGGCTGTCTCCTTTCCAAACGCCGATGCGGGACCTCTGGAAACTCTGAGCCAGCTCGTCACATATGCGGGGAAAGCGCGAACCATTGACTTCATTTGTGACCTAGATTACTCTTCAAAAGTATCGGAAGTCTTCCGAAACTATCGGAACTGGCGCAGGTTTAGCTCACACTCAAGGAAGAGAAAATGGCACCTTTCACGTTTAAGAACCCACCTATTAGTCGGCGCGCGTTTGTCACTGGCATCGCCGCAGCCGGACTGGTAGCCCTGGTTGGTTGCAGTAAGAAATCAGATGCCCCCGTGGATATCTCGACCCAGAGCGTCGGTGCCATGGAGGGGTTCGAGGCAGACATGCAGTTCAAGGCCACGGAGCCGTTGAACCTCTCCATTCTTTGGACGGATTGGCCCGAGCTTCCGGTGAAGGACTCTTGGGAGGTGTTCAAGGAAATCAAGTCCCGAACCAACATCAACCTAGAATTGACCCACATTCCCTTCAGCGACGCAGTGGAGAAGCGCAGCCTGCTCATCAGCGCCGGCGATGCTCCCTCCATCATTCCGCTCATCTACACAGGTGATGAGAAGCCGTTTGTGTCCTCGGGCGCGGTCTTGCCCATGAGCGACTACGTGGAATACATGCCCAACTTCAAGAAATACGTGAAGGAATGGGACCTTGAAGCCATGATCGAGAATTTGCGCCAGGCTGACGGCAAGTACTACATGTTGCCGGGCCTTCAGGAGGTATCCGTGCCCGTCTTCTCGCTCATGATCCGAAAGGACATTTTCGAGGAGGTTGGCGCCGGAATTCCCAATACGTGGGATGAGGTGCGGGAAGGATTGGTCAAGATCAAGGCCAAATATCCAGATTCCTATCCGCTAGCTGACGGCTTTGAAGGGCAATCACTGCTCAACTACGCCGCCCGCGCTTTCGGTACGCAGGCCGGCTGGGGTTTCGGAACCGGCACAATCCTCGACCAGGAAACCAAGAAGCTCAAGTCCGTCGCCACATCGAAAGAGTACAAGGAACTGATCACGTTCTTCCACGGCTTGGTCAAGGACGGTCTCCTAGATCCGGAATCTTTGACGGCGGCCGATGCTGGCGGAGGAAACGCCACTGTTTCGGAGAAATTCGCTAACAATAAAGTCTTCGCCGCTTCCGGGAACACCGGCACTGTCATTGAGTACTCGACGGCGCTCGACAAGACCTTGGGGAAGGGTGCACACGAGGTCATTCTCATTGCCCCACCCGGAGGCCCCGCAGGCAACGTCATTGGGCCCCGCAACTTCTGGCATGGTTTCATGCTCAGTTCAAAGGCCAAGGACGAACCCAACTTCCAGGCGCTGTTGCAGTTTGTTGATTGGTACTTCTACAACCCTGATGCGCGGGACCTGCTGCGGTGGGGCGTTGAAGGGAAACAGTACACAAAGGATGCGACAGGCGCCATCAAGCTTAAGGACGGATTCTCGCTTGATGCATGGAACCTCATGAGCAAGGGTGCCGTGGATATCCAGAAGGATCTGGGTTACTCCACATTCGCCGCTGAAGGAACGGAAAGCCGGAAGTTGAAAGAGTCCTACAGTCCCAAGGATGCCGTGGCGTACATTGATTCGGTTCTGACGACCAGGACTTTCCGCGAACCGGATGAGCCGGCGCCGTTGGAAGAGGCAGAGCTGGAGCAGTCCTCCTTGCTTGCCACTCCCTTGAAGGACAACGTCGATACCAACACCTTGAAGTTCGTGCTTGGCGAGCGCAACCTCAGCGAATGGGATAAGTACGTCGCCGAGCTTGAAGGGCAAGGGCTTACGAGTTACGTTGACCTGCTTAACACCGCCCACGACCGCTTCGCGGACAAGGCGTAGTTCCTTGGAATCCACGACGCTCACGGTCGCGGGAGGGTGTTTGCATTGCTACGCCACCGAGCTGATGAGGCGATGACATGACAACCACAAACACTGTGCAGGTGAACCAGCCAGTGATTAACGCTGACGGCCGGCCTTCGAGCCAGTCCTCGGCTCTGGGCGGACACGATGGACCCGCTACGCCCCGCCGCACGTCCAAAAATGCCGGGCGCAGGCCGTTGCGAAAATCGCTGCAACGCGATTGGCAACTGTACGCGTTGGCGATCGTTCCGCTGATCTTTCTAGCGATCTTCCGGTACGCACCCATGCTCGGCAACGTGATTGCGTTCCGCCGATTCAGGCCAGGGGGAAATATCTTTGGCGATGAATGGGTGGGCCTGCGTTACGTTTCAATGTTCATCAACGACCCTACGTTCTGGCACGTCTTTTCAAACACTGTCATCCTTGGCGCACTGACACTCGTTGTCTGCTTTCCGCTGCCAATCCTCCTTGCTCTCCTACTGAACGAGGTGCGCAAGATAGCCTTCAAGCGGTTGGTGCAGTCGATCTCGTATCTACCGCATTTTCTCTCCATCGTGATCATTGTCGGAATGGTCATGCAGTTGTTGTCGGTGCAAGGGACCGCGAATCAAATCATCACCGCATTTGGAGGTGATGCGATTCCATTCCTGCAGAGGGCTGAGTGGTTCCGCGCCATCTACGTTGGATCTGAAGTGTGGCAAACAGTTGGCTGGGGGACCATCCTCTATCTGGCGGCACTGACCACGGTTGATTCATCGCTATACGAAGCAGCCGAGATTGACGGTGCCAACAGGTGGAGCCAGATCTGGCATGTCACCCTCCCCGGTATCCGGCCGACCATGATGACGCTTCTGATCCTCAACATCGGCACGTTCCTCAACGTCGGCTTTGAAAAAGTCCTCTTGCTGTACAACCCCCTGACCTACTCCACCGCAGATGTCATCTCGACCTACCTGTACCGCGTGGGCTTGGTGTCCAACAACCTCAGTTATGCCGCGGCAATCGGCCTGTTCCAAGCGCTGATTGGGTTGGTCATGGTTTTGTCCGCGAACTTCATTTCACGGCGAGTAGTAGGAGCGAGTTTATGGTGATTCAAACGGACCTGGCCAAGGGAACCAAGGCACGCCGCACAGGCAGGCCGCGAGGTTCCCGGGACTCCACCGGGTACAGGATTTTCACGTGGTTGAATGCCACGGCGTTGATCACGTTGTGTTTGATCATGCTGTATCCATTTGTGACTGTCTTGGCTCAATCTTTCAGCTCCCCTGGGGCCATCAAGGCCGGGCAAGTGAATGTTCTGCCGGTGGATTTCAATATCAATTCCTATGTGGCAGTGATGAACAACGGGATGTTTTGGCGTAACTACGGCAACACTGTCCTGTACACCGTGGTGGCGACCATCATCGCCATGACGCTGACCACCGCCTTCGCCTACGTCCTGTCCAAGGAACACCTTCGCGGCCGGAAGATCTTGATCGGTATTGCGGTCTTCACCATGTTCTTCAATGGTGGAATTGTCCCGAACTACGTTTTGATTTCCTCATTGGGCATGAAGAACACCATGTGGGCGCTCGTCATCCCTGGTGCCATCTCCGTGTTCAACCTCTTGGTGATGAAGTCATTCTTTGAGAATCTGCCCAAGGATTTGGAAGAGGCAGCGCAGATCGATGGTCTGAGCTGGTTCGGGATCTTCGGCCGCATTGTCCTCCCGCTTTCAAAAGCAGTCATTGCCACGATGGTCTTGTTTTACTCGGTGGCATTTTGGAACGACTGGTTTGCCGCGTTCCTGTACCTGGACAAGAGTGAGCTCTTCCCTGTCACCTTGTTCCTGCGGAATTTGATTGCCGGAGCGTCAAGCGCGGCGTCCGAAGGCGCAGCCTCATCGGGCAGTACGGCAGCAGCCCTCTCCGCCAACATTCAATCGGTGACGATGATCCTTACAGTTATCCCCATTCTGTGCATCTATCCGTTTGTTCAGAGGTTCTTTGTCTCAGGCATCATGCTTGGTTCCGTCAAGGGCTAGCCACCATCGAGACCCGTTTCCAACAGCTGTTTCCCGGCTAACTGTCCGGGCCAATTTTCCATCCGAAGGTTTGCAAAGAATGACAATTGACAGTTCAGTGGTCCAGCCCAATTTCCTGAAAGCAAGGCCATGGCATGACACCTCACTTTCGGCAACAGATCGGGCCGATGCGCTGATTGCCGAGATGACACTGGAGGAAAAAACGAGCCAACTCGTGGGTCTGTGGGTTGGCGCCGACGACGGGGGAGGGGACGTGGCGCCATACCAAAGTGACATGAGCCAGGACACCCCCGTCTTTGCGGAGGTGATTGCTGACGGGCTCGGTCAACTCACTCGACCCTTCGGCACCGTTCCGGTTGACCCTTCGGCCGGGGCACAATCTTTGGCCAGGGCCCAGCGGCAGATCATGGCCGCCAACCGTTTCGGAATCCCGGCGCAGGTCCATGAGGAATGCCTGGCTGGCTTCTCCGCTTGGGGAGCAACGGCCTATCCGGTGCCACTGTCATGGGGTGCCAGTTTCAACCCGGAGCTGGTTGGCCGCATTGCCGCGCAGATTGGCAAGTCGTTACGCTCCGTGGGCGTGCACCAAGGACTCGCGCCGGTTTTGGACGTGGTGCGGGATTACCGATGGGGCAGGGTGGAAGAAACCATCGGCGAGGACCCGTACCTTGTCGGTACCGTTGGCGCCGCGTATGTTCAAGGGCTTGAAAGTACCGGCGTCGTTGCCACGCTGAAGCATTTTGCCGGTTATTCCGGTTCGCGGGCCGCACGCAACCATGCCCCGGTCGCGGCGGGTCCACGGGAGATGGCAGATGTCTACTACCCGCCGTTTGAGATGGCGCTGCGCCATGGCGGCGCCCGGTCGGTGATGAATTCCTATGCCGAGGTTGACGGTGTACCAGCCGCCGCAGATCCACAACTGCTCACCGAATTGCTGCGAGGCACGTGGGGGTTCGACGGCGTTGTGGTGGCGGACTACTTTGCCATCGCTTTCCTGCGTACACTTCAGCGCGTCGCCGGAACCGAGTCCGAAGCCGCCGCCCGGGCGCTCGCAGCAGGGATTGATGTTGAGCTGCCGTCGGTGGCTGCTTACGGCAAGCCCCTGAACGAGGCCGTGCGGTCGGGGGTCATTTCCGAGGAGCTCGTCAACCGGGCACTGCGACGGGTCCTGGTGCAGAAGATTGATCTGGGGCTGCTGGATGCGGGCTACCAGCCGGAGGTGCCGGATCAGGTGGAGCTCGACACCACCGAATCCCAAGCCCTGTCGCTGGAGCTCGCCAGGGAAGCCGTCGTCTTGGTAGCGAACGACGGCGTGCTGCCGCTGCGTTCGGAGGCCCGCCTCGCCGTCGTCGGCCCGCTTGCAGATGACGCCTACGGCATGCTCGGCTGCTATTCATTTCCGGCACACGTTGGGGTCAAACATCCGGAGCGGGGACTTGGGCTGGAGATCGGAACCGTGCTCGAGGGGTTGCGAGGACGGCATCAAGGAGAGATCGCCTTTGCCAAGGGCTGCGATGTGAAGGCTGCGGGCAGGAGCGGTTTTACGGCCGCGACGGATGCTGCGGCAGGCGCGGACGTGGCGGTGGTGGTGTTGGGAGATCAGGCCGGGCTGTTCGGGCGTGGAACATCTGGCGAAGGCTGCGATGCAGCGGATTTGCGCCTGCCCGGTGAGCAGCAAGCGCTGCTGGAAGCTGTCCTGGCAACCGGGACACCCGTTGTCCTGCTCTTGCTCTCCGGCCGCCCGTACGCACTTGGCGAAGTGGCGCAGAAGTGCGCCGCGGTTGTTCAGACCTTCTTTCCGGGACAACGAGGAGGGCAGGCAATCGCGGAAGTACTCACGGGTGCGGTCAACCCCAGCGGGCACCTGCCGGTGAGCATTCCCAACAGTCCCCATGTTCAGCCGGGGACCTATTTGGCACCCCCACTGGGCATGCTCAACGGGGTGTCAAACCTCGATCCCACGGCACTCTTTCCCTTCGGCCACGGGCTCTCCTATGGCGAACTGAGTTGGGGCAATGTGACCACGGGAAATCAGCAATGGCAGATTGGCGAAAGCACCACGCTGGCCATTGAGCTCAGCAACAACAGCGCTAGGAGGGTGGCCGACGTCGTACAGGTTTACTTGCACGACCCCGTGGCCCAAGTGACCCGGCCGGACATTCGGCTGCTCGCATACCAGCGGGTGGACCTTGAGCCAGGTGAGAGCGCAACGGTGAATTTCTCCCTGCACTCGGATTTGACCTCCTTCGCCGGGCTCAAGTTGCACCAGATTGTGGAGCCGGGAGAGCTGGAACTGCGCATCTCGCGCTCCAGCACCGACGTGCACGCCGTGGTTCGGCGGACGCTGGTGGGACGCGAACAAATTGTTGGGGCAGATCGCGAACTCATGGCGACCAGCCACGTCCATATTCAATCTGCCGCCCCGGCCGGGGAGCAGCGATGAGTTCAAGCGCCCTCGCCAATGAGATTGGCGGCGGCGTACTGTCTCGGATGGCGGCCGGCGTGTACCGGCTTCTGGTGTTGGCGGTTTTTCTCATTCTGATGTGCGGGCCAACACTTGTCGCATGGACTGTCCTGGGCGATGCGGCTTCCAATGCTGCGTTCTTCGTCATTGCGCTGCTGCCCGTGGGGCCTGCCCTCTCGGCGGCCGTGTATGCCATGCGTACCTGGGCGGCATCGCCGGATCTGTCGCCGGCCCGTGCCTTGTGGCGTGGCTACCGGCTGAACTTTCTCGACACCATGAAATGGTGGGCGGTGGTTGTTGCCGTTGCGCTGGTGCTGATCGTCAACATTGTCTTTGCCGAGACTGTTCCCTTCGGGGCGGCTTTTCGACCGGCTGGAATCATCGTCCTGGGCCTGATCGGTGTCTGGGCAGGGCATTTGCTGGTGGTCTCTTCCTTGTTCTCCTTCCGCACCCGGGATTCGATGCGGATCGCCGCCGTCGAACTCTTCGCGCAATGGAAGGTGAGCCTTGGTCTGTTATCTCTCATGATCGTTGCCGTAGCCGCGGTGCACCTTGGCACGGAACTGGCCCTGCTGGTCTTCGCGTGGGCCTTCATGGGCATTCTCTGGCTCATTGCGCAGCCGCTCATCGCAGACGTTTCC